>NZ_CP090836.1:585000-787500 GCF_021491915.1 Paracoccus everestensis
CATTGCCCGAGAGATCGGTTTGGGCGATGTGCTGAAGCTGGGCCGGTCCGAGATGATGTCGGGGGGGCGCCGCAAGGAAGCCCTGCTTGCCGACGCGATGGAGGCTGTGCTGGCCGCCGTTTATCTGGACGCGGGTTTCGATGCCGCGCGCCGGATCGTGATGCGCTTGTGGGCGGGCCGCCTGGACAGCCTGGAGGACGATCCCCGCGATGCCAAGACGGCGTTGCAGGAATGGGCGCAGGCCAATGGAATGCCGCCCCCCGCTTACATCCAGACCGAACGCAGCGGCCCGGATCACGCGCCGATCTTCCTGATCACCGCACGCCTGGCCGATGGCCGCGAGTCGCAGGCCCAGGGCGCGGGCACCAAACGCAGCATCGAACAGGCGGCGGCGCAAACGCTGCTGGACCGGCTGGAGGGCCGCGCATGACCGATACCACACCAACCGCCACAGGTCCGACCCGCGCCGGTTTCGTCGCCTTGATCGGCGAACCCAATGCCGGAAAATCCACGCTGCTCAATCAGATGGTCGGCGCCAAGGTCAGCATTGTCACCCACAAGGTGCAGACGACGCGCGCGCGCATCCGGGGCATCGCGATCCACGAGGCGGCGCAGATCGTCTTTGTGGACACGCCCGGCATCTTTCGCCCGCGCCGCCGGCTGGACCGGTCCATGGTCAAGGCCGCCTGGGGCGGGGCAGCCGACGCCGATATCGTCCTGCTGCTGGTCGAGGCGCATCGGGGACTGACCGAAGGCGCCAAGGCGATCATCGAGTCGCTGAAGGCCTTGGATGGCCAGACTCCCGTGGGGCTGATCATCAACAAGATCGACCGCGTCAGGGCCGAAACGCTGCTGGCATTGTCGGCCGAACTGAACGCGGCCTATCCCTTTGTCAGCACCTTCATGATTTCCGCCGAAAAGGGCTATGGCTGCGACCAGTTGCGCGACTGGCTGGCCGCGACCCTGCCCGAAAGCCCCTGGTTGTATCCCGAAGACCAGATCGCGGACTTGCCGATGCGGATGATCGCGGCGGAAATCACCCGCGAAAAGCTGACCCTGCGCCTACACGAGGAGATCCCCTATCAGTTGACGGTGGAAACCGAGGCCTGGGAAGAACGCAATGACGGATCCGCAAAGGTGGACCAGATCGTCTATGTGTCGCGTCCCGGCCACAAGGGCATCGTCCTTGGCAAGGGCGGAGAGACGATCAAGGCCGTGGGCCAGGCCGCCCGCGCCGAGCTTGAGGAATTCATGGGCCGCCGCGTCCATCTGTTCCTGCAGGTGAAGGTCCGGGAAAACTGGTTGGACGAGGCCGAGCGCTATAACGAAATGGGCCTCGATTTCCGCGACGGCGATGCCTGAACCAAGGCTTGCGTCGGGCATCTGGGTTTCGGCCTATCTGGCGCGTCTGGGGCTTGCCAATATCCCCGCCTATGTGACCGCGCGCGGCGACGCGACCGCCGGTGCGGTGCTGGTGAAATGCGCCTTGCTGGACGGGACCGCCATGCTTTACGGGCGCGAATGGAATATCGATACCGACAGTCGCCCCTGGCAGGTGATGGCCGAAGGGCCGGAACGCGACGTGGACGGGGCCATTGCCCGGCAGCGCGGCTTCGACCCCGACCTGTGGGTGATCGAGATCGAGAGCCGCGATGGCCGCACCTTGCTGGACAAGCCGGGACTGGCGTGATCACGGTTTGCAGCCTATGCAAATGGGCATGAGCAACACGCCCCCTTCCGGTGATTCCCTGCGCGGCCTGATCCTGGCCACCGCGACCTATGTGTTGTGGGGCTTTCTGCCCTTGTTCATGAAGGAACTGGCCCATGTCCCCCCGTCCGAGGTGATCGCGCATCGCGTGCTGTGGTCGCTGCCCATCGCGCTTGCGGTCCTGATGCTGCAGCGGCGCTGGGCCGAGGTGGCGGGCGCCCTGCGCCAGCCGCGCCTTTTGGGCATGGCGATGGTGACGGCGGCGCTGATTTCGGTGAACTGGATGATCTATGTCTGGGCGGTGGGCAACAACCACGCGCTTGACGCCGCGCTTGGATATTACATCAACCCGCTGTTCAGCATCCTGATGGGCGCCACCCTGCTGCGCGAGAAGATGAGCAGGGCGCAGATGGCGGCAGTCGCGCTTGCTGCGCTGGCGGTGGTGGTGCTGACGGTGCAGCTTGGGCGGCTTCCGCTGGTCGCAATCGGGCTGATGCTGACCTGGGGCTTTTATGCCTATTGCAAGAAAAGCCTGCCGCTGGGCCCGACCCAGGGCTTCACGCTCGAGGTGCTGCTGCTGACGCCCCCGGCCCTGGCCTATGTGATCTGGCTGACGGCCAGCGGCGGGTCGCATTTCGCCACCGGCAATGCTTGGGACACGATCCTGCTGATCGGCTGCGGTCCTGTCACCGCCGTGCCGCTGATCTGCTATGCCACGGCGGCCAAGCAGTTGCGGCTGTCCACCATCGGCATCCTGCAATACATCGCGCCGACGATGATCTTTCTGACCGCCGTCCTGGTCTTTGGCGAGCCCTTCGGCGCGGCGCAGATGATCGCCTTTCCGATGATCTGGGCGGCCCTTGTCATCTATACCTTGTCGATGCTGCGCGGGGCAGGGGCACGGCGCCGGGCTATGTCCTGACTTGGCAGCGCCCCGGCCCCGTGCCAAGCTGCCAGCCGGAGGTGCCATGTCCTTGTCCCGTCAGCGCATCACGCTTGTCACCCTGGGCGTGGCCGACATGGACCGCGCACGGGCCTTTTACGAAGCCTGGGGATGGTCGCCCCATGCCGGTTCGCAGCCGGGCGTGACATTCTATCAGATGAACGGCGCGGTGCTGGCCCTGTTCGGGCTGGCCGATCTGGCCGCCGATCAGGGCAGGCCGGGCGCGGGGCTGGGAACCGGGGCGGTCACGCTGGCGCAGAACTGCCCCGATGACAGGGAAACCGACACGGTGTTCCAGGCAGCCATCGACGCCGGCGCCACGGTTCTGAAGCAGCCCGAAAAGGTCTTCTGGGGCGGCTATTCGGGATATTTCGCCGATCCCGATGGCCATGTCTGGGAAATCGCCACCAATCCCTTTTGGCCGCTGGCCCACGACGGGTCGCTGACCCTGCCGGATGCGTGAATGGAGTGGCAGGCCGAAGGCACCGTCCTGGCGCGGCGCCAGCATGGCGAGACGGCGGTGATCCTGGACGTGCTGACCGACCTGCATGGCCGCCATTCCGGGCTGGTGCAGGGGGGCGTATCCCAGAAACGGGCGGCGATGCTGCAACCGGGATCACGGCTGGATCTGCGGTGGCGGGCGCGGCGGGACGACCAGCTTGGCACATTCGCGGTCGAGCCGGTGCGGCTTCGGTCAGGGCTGATGGCCGATCCGCTGGCCTTGGCGGGGCTGAACGCGGTCTGTGCGCTGCTGGTCTTTGCCCTGCCCGAACGCGACCCGCATCCGGCGCTGGTGGCCGATACGGAACGCCTGCTGGACCTGATGGAAACCGGCACCGACTGGGGCGCCGATTACCTGCACTGGGAAATGCGCCTGCTGGAGGAGATGGGCTTTGGCCTGGATCTGTCCGCCTGCGCCGTGACGGGCGGGCAGGAAGGCCTGGCCTATGTCAGCCCGAAATCGGGCCGCGCCGTCAGCCGCGAAGGGGCGGGGGAATGGGCTGACCGGCTGCTGCCCCTGCCAGGCATCCTGGGCGGGGCGGGCGACAATCGCGGGCATGGCCTGGCCGAGGGACTGGCGATCACCGGGCATTTCCTGACCGCGCGCATCGCGGGCGAACTGGTGGGCCGCGCGGTTCCGGCCGCCCGCCAGCGTCTTGTGGACCGGCTGACGCGCGGCCAGCCGAAGAACGGTTGCTGACCGCCTTCTTATTGGCCGGCTCGTGCCTGATCGACCGCCGTGACCTGGGCCTGCGCCCCGGTCACGCCGCGTTCGAAGATCAGCCAGGTTTGGGGCGATTTCACCTTCAGCACGCCGCCGTAATATTCCATCTCGGTCGCCGATTGCAGGACCGAAAAGAAGCGGTTTTCAATCGTGGTGTTCTTGCCGCAGGGGACGTTGGTCCTTTGCAGCGGCGACAAGGCGACCAATGGCAGTTCCGCGTTGTTCTTGGCGCCATAACCGTTGCAGGGGCCGCGGCCCGACACGGTGGTCTCGGCAATGGTCAGCGTCATGTTGCGCAAGGGCACGGTCGCGCCATCCATGCCGACCAGGGCATAATCGCCCCCCGGGATGAAGCCCCGGTCGTTGACCGGATCCACGGCGGGCGCGGGTTCGCAGGCGGCAAGAACAAGGGCTGCGGCGGTCAGCGCGCCGAATGTGCCAAGTCGGGCAAGGCGGGGCATGAGGGAAACTCCTGTGGGCGATCGTCGAGGGGAATGCGGCAAAACCGCTTTGGTTGCAGCACCCTAGACGAAATGCGATCAGCCTAACAGACGCCGGGCGATCACTTGCGCCTGAATTTCCGCTGCACCTTCGAAAATATTGAGGATGCGTGCATCGCACAACACCCGGCTGATCTGGTATTCCAGCGCAAAGCCGTTGCCGCCATGGATTTGCAGCGCATTGTCGGCACTGGCCCAGGCCACTCGCGCGCCCAGCAGCTTGGCCATCCCGGCTTCCAGGTCGCAGCGGTGGCCGTGGTCCTTTTCCCAAGCGCTGAAATAGGTCAGCTGCCGCGCGACCATGATCTCCACCGCCATCATCGCCAGCTTGTCGGCCACACGCGGAAAGGCGATCAAGGGCTTGCCGAACTGCTTGCGGTCAAGCGCGTATTGCAGGCCCAGTTCCAAGGCGTTCTGCGCCACGCCGATGGCGCGGGCGGCGGTCTGGATCCGGGCGGATTCGAAGGTCTGCATCAACTGCTTGAAGCCCTGGCCGGTGACGCCGCCCAGCAGGTTTTCTGCCCGGACGGCAAAACCGTCAAAGCCAAGCTCGTATTCCTTCATGCCCCGATAGCCCAGCACCTCGATTTCCCCGCCGGTCATGCCCGGGGTGGGGAAGGGATCGGCGTCCGTGCCCGGCGTCTTTTCGGCCAGGAACATCGACAGTCCGCGATAATCGGTGGTGTCGGGATCGGTCCGCGCCAGCAGCGTCATCACATGGGTGCGCGCGGCATGGGTGATCCAGGTCTTGTTGCCGGTGATGGTCCAGGTATCGCCATCCAGAACCGCCCGCGTGCGCAGGCTGCCCAGGTCGCTGCCGGTGTTTGGTTCGGAAAACACCGCCGTGGGCAGGATTTCCCCGGACGCAAGGCGGGGCAGCCAATGGGCCTTCTGCGCCTCGGTGCCGCCGCCCCCGATCAGTTCGGCCGCAATCTCGCTGCGCGTTCCCAGCGAACCCACACCGATATAGCCGCGCGACAGTTCCTCGGACACGACAACCATCGCCGCCTTGGACAGGCCCAGGCCGCCGAACTCCTCGGGGATGGTCAGGCCGAAGACGCCCAGCTCGGCCAATTCCGCGATGATCTCCATCGGGATCAGCTCGTCCCTCAGGTGCCAGCCATGGGCGTGCGGGACCACCTTGTCGTCGGTCCAGCGGCGGAACTGGTCGCGGATCATCTCCAGATCCTCGTCCAGGCCCGAGGCTCCGAAGGTGGCGCTGCCCTTGTTTTCCGCAATCAGCGCGGCCAGCCGGGCGCGGGCCTCGCGTGTGTTCCCCCCCATCAGGGCGCGGGCCGCCTCGGACGGCTCCCACTTCACCCCCAGGTCGGACAGCCGGGCGAATTCCGTCTGGCTCATCGGGATGCCGCCTGCGATCTGGGTCAGGTATTCGCCAAAGCCGATCTGGGTGATCAGGCCTTCGATTTCGCCACCCACGCGGGCGGACCAAGCGGCAAGCTGGCGCAGCGCCTCGACATAGGTTGCCAGCCAGGACAGCGCATGGGCTGCGTGCTGGTGAGTTTCCATCCCCTCGGCATCGAGCTTGCCGTTGACGGTAACCAGGCCGCGCAAGGATTCGGTGGCGCGCGATTGCAGTTGGGCCAGGTCGGACAGGACAGAGTCGGTCTGGTGCGGCATGTCTTTCATGGTCTGAACCCCTTTTGCGGCATTGCGGCATGGGTAGCGCCTTCGCAGGCGCAGCGCAACAATTATGCGCACGAAGCCCCCAACAGGAACGAAAATGTCCGCGCGGGAATGGCGCCAAGCGGCATTTTCATTTCCTGCCGGGGCGTTTAGCGTGGCCCGGATGTTTGGATTGGATCCCTGGCAGTTCTGGACGATCTTTGCCGTCACGGCCTTTGCAGGCTTTGTGAAGGGCGCCATCGGATTCGCCATGCCGCTGATCATGGCCTCGGCCTTCGCCTCTATCCTGCCGCCGCAAACGGCGCTTGCGGCATTGATCCTGCCAGTGCTGACGACGAACTTTCACCAGGCCCTGCGGCAAGGACCTGCAGCGGCGATCCAGTCCATCGGCAACTTCCGCTGGCACATCGCCATGGTGTTGGTGGCGATGGCGATTTCGGCAGGATTGGCACGGTCGATTCCGCAAGGGCTGATGTATGCGCTGCTGGGCGGACCGATCCTGGCCTTTGCCCTGTGGCAACTGGCGGGCAAGCCCCTGGCCCTGTCCATCCATCACCGCCGCCGGGTCGAGATCCTGACCGGCATCATCGGCGGGCTTTACGGCGGCATCTCGGGCATCTGGGGGCCGCCGCTGATCGTGCTGCTGCTGTCCCTGGGCGTGCCGAAGCAGGAACAGGTGCGGGTGCAGGGCGTCGTCTTTCTGCTGGGCGCGATGGGGCTGACGGTGGCACATCTTCTGTCCGGCATCCTGAACGCGCAGACGATCCCCCTTTCGGCGGCGCTGTGCATCCCGGCCTTCGCGGGGATGCTGGCGGGCTTTGCCTTGCAGGATCGCATGGATGCCGCACAATTCCGCCGCTGGACGCTGGTCCTGCTGGTCATCACCGGCCTGAACCTTGTCCGCCGCGCCCTTTCAGACTGGATTTGACATGATCGACGCCGCCGACCTGACCGCCCGCCTGATCCGCTGCCCGTCCGTGACGCCCAATGAAGCGGGCGCCCTTGTCCTGCTGGGCGACCTGCTGGCGGAAGCGGGGTTCGAGGTTCACCGGGTGGACCGCAACGGCACGCCCAACCTGTTCGCCCGCTGGGGCCGCAAGGGGGCGCGTGCCCTGGGCTTCAACGGCCATACCGACGTGGTCCCGCCGGGCGACCTGGGATCCTGGACCCATCCCCCCTTCAGCGGCCATGTCGAGGACGGGATCATCTGGGGACGCGGCGCGACCGACATGAAATCCGGTGTCGCGGGTTTTGTCGCCGCCGCCATCGACTTCGTGCGCGAGACGCCCCCCGACGGCGCGGTGATCCTGACCATCACCGGGGACGAGGAAGGCCCGTCCCGCGACGGCACCACCGCCATCCTCGACTGGATGGAGGCGAATGGCGAACGCATGGATGCCTGCATCGTCGGCGAACCCTCGAACCCGGAAATCATGGGCGAGATGATGAAGATCGGCCGGCGCGGATCGGCCACCTATACGGTCACCGCCAAGGGGGTGCAGGGCCATGCCGCCTATCCGCACCGGGCGAAAAACCCGCTGCACGCCCTGACGGCATACCTGAACGACCTGATCGCCGCGCCGCTGGACGGGGGGACGGATCACTTCGACCCGACCGGCTTGCAGATCACCAGCATCGACTGCGGCAATCCGGCGTCCAACGTGATCCCGGAAACCGCGCGGGCGGTGGTCAACATCCGCTTCAACGACCTGCATACTGGGGCCAGCCTGGAAGCCGAACTGAAGGCCCGCGCTGCCCGCGTGACCCAGGCCACCGGCGTCGCCCTGACCATCGACAGCCAGATCAGCGGCGAGGCCTTCCTGACCCAGCCCGGCCCCTTCGTGGATCTGGTCCGCAGCGTGGTCACGCAGGAAACCAACCGCCAGCCGGTCCTGTCCACCACGGGCGGCACTTCGGACGCGAGGTTCATCAAGAACCACTGCCCGGTGGTCGAATTCGGCCTTGTCGGCGCCTATATGCACCAGGTGGACGAACGCGTGCCCGTAGCGCAGGTCCAGCAGCTCAAGACCATCTACCAGCGGATCCTGGAAAAATATTTCGAATGAAGATCGAACAGACGACCGACCTTGCCGCCTGCCTTGCCCTGCGCCGCACCGTGTTCATCGAGGAACAGCGTGTTCCCGAGGATCGAGAGATCGACGACCTGGACGGCGGCGCCATCCACCTGCTGGCCACTCACGAAAACCAGCCGATCGGCAGCGCCCGCATCCTGCTGGACGGCGACACGGGCAAGATCGGCCGCGTCTGCGTGCTGCCCAGGGCGCGCGGCACGGGCCTGGGCGCGGCGCTGATCCGGGCGGCGCTTGACGTGCTGCGCGTGCAGCCGGGCATCACCCGCGCCAAGCTGGGGGCGCAGACCCACGCGCTCGGATTTTACGAAAAGCTGGGCTTTACCGCATATGGTCCCGTTTACGACGATGCCGGAATCCCGCATCGTGACATGACCCGCGACCTTTGAAGGACCGACACATGGCCCAGATTCCCAGCAAGGAACAGATCATGGAATGGGTCGCGGACAATCCCGACGCCAATTCCAAGCGCGACATCGCCAAGGCCTTTGGCATCAAGGGCGCCGAACGGATCGAGCTGAAGCGCCTGCTCAAGGAGCTTGAAGCCGAAGGTCAGCTTGAACGCCGCCGCCGTCATTACCAGGACGCCGAGCGTCTGCCCCTTGTCACGGTGCTGGAACTGCTGCCCCCTGACGGGTCCGGCGACCTGTTTGCCCGGCCCCTGGAATGGCAGGGCGAAGGCCCGATGCCGCGCATCCATTACGCCCCCCGCGACACCGATCCGGCCCTTGGCCGAGGCGACCGCTTCCTGGGCCGCCTGGTCGAGGTGCAGGGCGAGGATTATCAATACCAGGCCCGCCTGATCCGCCGAATCACCGCCGCGCCCCACCGCATCACCGGCATCTTCCGCAAGGAAGCCGAGGGCGGCCACATCGTCCCCATCGACAAGGGCCAGGACCGCGAATGGCGCGTCCGTCCCGACGCCACCCAGGGCGCGCAGAATGGCGAACTGGTTCAGGCCGAACAGGTCGGACCCAAGGGCCGGCTGGGCCTGCCGATGGCGCGGATCATCGACCGGCTGGGCGACCCGTCCGCCCCCCGCGCGGTCAGCCTGATCGCCATCCACCAGCACGGCATCCCCGACGATTTCCCCGATGCCGTGATCGCCGAGGCCGAGGGCGCCAAGCCCGCGACCATGAAGGGCCGCGAGGATCTGCGCGACCTGCCCTTGGTGACCATCGACCCGTCAGATGCGCGCGACCACGACGATGCGGTCGCCGCCCATATCGAGGAGGACGGCGGCGCGACCATCTGGGTCGCCATCGCCGATGTCGCCCATTACGTCACCCCCGGCTCGGCCCTGGACCGCGAGGCCTGGCTGCGGGGCAATTCAACCTATTTCCCCGACCGCGTGGTCCCCATGCTGCCCGAGGCGCTGTCGGCCGACCTGTGTTCGCTGCACGAGGGCGTGGATCGCCCGGTGATTGCCGTCCGGATGCGGCTGGACGCGCAGGGCAACAAGATCGGCCATAACTTCCACCGCGGCATGATGAACAGCCGCGCCAGCCTTGCCTATGAACAGGCGCAGGCGGCGGCGGACGGCAACCCGGATGCGCAAACCGAACCGCTGCTGGACAGCGTGATCCGTCCCCTGTGGCACGCTTATGCCCTGCTCAAGGACGCGCGCGCCCGCCGGCAGCCGCTGGACCTGGACCTGCCGGAACGCCGGATCGAGCTGACCCAGGATGGGCGCGTCAAGGCGGTCAATTTCCGCGAACGCTTCGACGCCCATCGCCTGATCGAGGAGTTCATGGTCCTGGCCAATGTCGCCGCGGCCGAGGAACTGACCCGCCGCCAGCGACCGCTGCTGTTCCGCGTCCACGAGGAACCCAGCCTCGCCAAGATCGACGCGCTGCGCGAGGTGGCCCAGGCATCAGGCTTCACGCTGGCCAAGGGGCAGGTGCTGCATACCAGCCACCTGAACCGCCTGCTGGCCCAATCGGAAGGCACCGATTTCGACGAGCTGATCAACATCAGCACGCTGCGGTCGATGACCCAGGCCTATTACCACCCGGAAAACTTCGGTCATTTCGGCTTGGCGCTGAAAAGCTATGCGCATTTCACCTCGCCCATCCGGCGCTATTCGGACCTGGTGGTGCATCGCGCGCTGATCAGCGGGCATGGCTGGGGCAAGGACGGATTGTCGGGCCAGGATCTGGACCGTTTGTCCGAAACGGCCACCCATATCAGCGAAACCGAACGCCGCAGCATGGCGGCCGAGCGCGACACGACCGACCGCTATCTTGCGGCATACCTCGCCGAACGCGTGGGAACCGAGATGACGGGCCGCATCAGCGGCGTCCAGAAGTTCGGCGCCTTTATCAAGCTGGACGAAACCGGGGCTGACGGGCTTCTGCCTATCCGCGCCATCGGGCAGGAATATTTCCACTTCGATCCCGACGCGCAGATGCTGATCGGCAGCGATACGGGGCTGGAAATCGGCTTGGGCCAGCGCGTCACCGTGCGCCTGGCCGAGGCGATCCCGATGACCGGCGGCTTGACGCTGGATCTGCTGGAACTGGACGGCCAGCCGCTGCCGCGCGACCCGCAAAAGGGGCGGCGCGGGCGCGGACCCCGGCCCATGTCCACCAAGTCCCGGCTGGCCGAAATCAAGCGCGCCACCAAGCGGCGCCGCAAGCGCTGACCTTGTCGGCATCCATCTTGGCCTAACTGTCCCGCAGGGTGTGGGCGCGCGAAGCCCCCACCGTCTCAGCTTTCGCGGAACGCCCGGTTGAAGTAATCCGTCAAGGGCTTCATCAGATAGGCCATCGGGCTGCGCTCGCCTGTCTGAATAAAGACCTCGACCGGCATCCCGGGGATCAGGGCCAGGTCGCCCAGCTTGGCTAACTGGTCGGCCGGGATGGTCACTTCGGCCCGGTAATAGGGCATCTGCGTCGCCTCGTCCATCATGGCATCGGCCGATACCCGGCCCAGCACGCCGTCGATTTCCGGCGTGGTGCGCGAGGAAAAGGCCGAAAACCGCAGCACGACCGGCTGGCCTGCCTGCACTTCGTCCACGTTGATCGTGGCCAGGCGCGCGCTGACGACCAGCGGGCGATCCTGCGGGATCACATACAGGACCGGATCGGCAGGGCGGACCACCGACCGGGGCGTCGTGACCTGCATGTTATAGACGATCCCCGCCGCGGGCGACCGGATGTCCAGGCGGTTGATCTGCTCGATCAGCCCCCGGCGGCGTTCGGCCAGTTCCAGCTCACGATAGCCCAGGTCGCGCAGTTCGGTTTCCGCCTCCTCGCGCCGTTCGGCGCCAAGGCGCAGGCGCTGGATGTCCAGTTCGGTCTGGCGCGTCTCGGCGGCAGCGCGGCTGGCCTGCAATTCACCCACCTGGCCGTCGAGGCTGGCCGCCTCGCGTTGCAGGGCCAGGACGCGGGACGCCTGTGCCAGGCCACGATCCAGCAGGGATTGCTGGTCTTCCAGTTCCTCGGCGATCAGGTCGCGCTGCCGGTTCAGGGCCGCGATCTGCGCGTCGATGCCATCGACCTGCTGGCGGACCTGTTCGGATTGCTTTTCCAATTGCTGGATCGACTGGCGCAGCGTGTCGCGGCGGGTTTCGAACAGGCTGCGCTGTCCCGCGATCAAGGCTTGCAGATCGTCATTTCCTTCGGCGGCAGTCAGCAATTCCTGCGGGATCTGCATCGTCCCTGAATCGCCGCGTTCAGCCTCCAACCGGCCACGACGGGCGAGGATTTCGAAATACTGCCCTTCGACAATGGCGTGTTCCGTGCGCAGCAGGCTGCCGTCCAGGCGGATCAGGGGCTGGCCTGCCTCGACCGATTGGCCGTCCTTGACCAGGATGTCCTCGACCACGCCGCCGTCGGGATGCTGGACGATCTGGCGCTGCTGTTCGACCTCGACCTGGCCCGATGCGACGACCGCCCCTGCAATCCGGCTTTGCATCGCCCAGACGGTAAAGCCGCCCAGCAGCACAACAACGGCAAACAGGCCGGTCAGCAAGGTCCCGCGCACCGACCAGCGGGATGGATCGGGGGGCGCGATGGGCCGGGGCGGTGCGGGGGGCGAGGGCGGCTGCACCTGGGGATTCGGCTGGGCAGGGGCCGTCTGCCGTGGAGCGGACCGGGGGATTGGCGCATCGGCCGGGGGTGCGATGCGGCTGGACAGGATGCCGGTCTGGATCCCCGACGGCCGCGGCGCGGGGTTCCCGTCGCCTTCGGGCTTTTTCGGATAGTCGCTCATGATACGCCCCCTGTGCGTCCGGTTTCCTGCGATTTCAGGATCTGCGCGGAATTCTGCACCATTTCCTGCAACACCTTGTCGCGCGGCCCGAAGGCGCGGCGGATGCCCTGTTCCATGACCAGAAGCAGGTCGCATTCGTTGATGGCCGCAGGCCGGTGCGCCATGATGATCACGCAGCCGTTCTGCGCCTTGATCCGCCGGATCGCCGCGTTCAGCGCCATCGACCCTTCGTTGTCGAGGTTCGAGTTCGGTTCATCCAGAACCAGCAGCACCGGATCGGGATAAAGCGCGCGCGCCAGCCCGACCCGCTGGATCTGCCCGCCCGACAGCCGTCCCGTCGCCTGGCTGATGCGGGTGTCATAGCCTTGCGGCAGGTCCAGGATCATCTGGTGCGCCGCAGCAGCCTGCGCCGCGCGCACCACGCGGGCCGGATCCATGTCGGGCGACAGGCGGGCGATGTTTTCGGCAATGGTGCCGTCGAACAGCGTCACCTGCTGGGGAAGATAGCCGATCATGTTGCCCAGCACGTCGGGGTCGTATTGATCCAGCGTCGCACCCCCCAGCCGGATTGACCCGGCACCCACCGGCCACGCACCGATCAATGCCTTGGCGAGCGTTGATTTCCCCGCGCCCGACGGCCCGATCACCCCAAGCGCCTGGCCCGGCGCCACGGCAAAGGACACGCCGCGCACGGTTGCCACGTTCTGACCCGGAGGAGCGACGGACAGTTGCCGAACCTCCAGCACGGCGTCGGGGCGGGGCAGGGGGGTGTGGTTCACCTGCGCAGGCTGCCGGGACAAGAGCCGGGCCAGCCGCTCCCACGCGTCTTGGGCGGATTGCACCATGGGCCAGCCGCCGACCAGTTGTTCGACCGGGGCAAGCGCCCGGCCCATCATGATCGAACTGGCGATCATCCCGCCCGGTGTCATCGCCTGCTGCAAGACCAGCCAGGCCCCCGCGGCCAGCATCGCGCTTTGCAGGAACAGGCGAAAGCTTTTGGAAAACACCGTGAAGCCCGAGGACAGGTCGGCGCCCTTGACGGATTGCTCCTGCGCCTCGGCCCGCGCCTTGCGCCAGCGGGCATAGGTGGCGCCGCGCATCCCCAAGGCCCCGATCACCTCGCCCTCGTCCCGATACAAGTCCGCCATGCGCTGCGCCTGGGCCGAGGCGACGTTGGCTTGTTGCAGGGGCGTCCTGGTCAGCGTCCGGTTGGCCAGGGTGGCGACCACCAGGATCGCCCCGCCGATGGTCGCGACCACGCCCAGCAGCGGATGAAAGATGTAAACCGCTGCCAGGAACAGCGGCGCCCAGGGCAGGTCGAATGCCGCCAGCAGCACGGGCGAGGCGATCAGCCGCTGGACCCCGTCCAGATCGCGCATCCCGCTGGCCGCTGCCGCCGATTCGTCGCCAGAGATGGCGCCTTCGCGAAGGGCCGCGGTAAAGACCCTGCCCTCCATCCGGTCCTGGAACCGCGCGGCGATCCGCCCCATCACGCGGGCACGGATGAAATCCACGAAACCCATCAGCAGGAACAGGAACACCACCAGCACGAACAGCGCCGTCAGCGTTTCCACGGAACGGGATGCCAGCACCCGGTCATAGACCTGCAGCATGAACAGCGGTCCGGTCAGCATCAGCAGGTTCACGACTGCCGAAAACAACGCGACCGCGCCGAACAAGGGCAGGCCGGCTGCACGCGCCCTGCGCAGTTCCTTGGCGCCTTCCTGGAAAGCGGGCGACTTGCTCATTCATTCATCCTTCATCGTTCAGCCATCGTGGCGGCCTTGCCGCAGGCCCCGCGCGCCAGTATGCGATGATCGCTGGCTGCCGTCATGCGTCCTGTTTTATCCCGAAAAGGTTAGGAGATCCTTTGCGTCCCTTGTCCCTTGTCGTTCCGCTGGCCCTGGGCGTGATTCTGGCGGGCTGCGCGTCGGAACCTGTGATGCAGGACGGCATTCGCGTCAACGACCCGTTCGAGGCAGAGAACCGCCGCGTTCATGCCTTCAACAAGGGATTTGATCGACGGGTGGTCGCCCCCGTGGCCAGGCTCGCCTCGTCTGGCAACGATACGGGGGACGGACCGGGCGCGATGGATCTGGTCATCAATGCCGGGTCGAACCTGTCGCTGCCCGGCAAGGTGGTGAACAGTGTCCTGCAAGGCCGCCCCGAACCCGCGATCAAGAATTTTTTCCGCTTTGCGGTCAATACGACGCTGGGAATAGGGGGTCTGCTCGACCCTGCCGGCCAGGACTTCGGGCTGCCCGAGCAGGATACGGATTTCGGCGAAACGCTGGCCGTCTGGGGCGTGCCCGAAGGAGCCTATTTGGAATTGCCGATCCTGGGGCCTTCGACCCAGCGGGACGCAGTGGGCAAGGTGGTGGATTTGGTCATCGATCCGCTGAATCACCTGCTGCACCGGGGTGGGGCATGGGCGGCATTTGGCCTACGCGCCGCCTCAAAAGCCGGTGATCGGGCGCGATTCGGCGACACGGTGGATAGCGTTCTGCAAGACAGTGCGGATAGCTATGCCCAATTGCGGCTGATCTATCTGATGCACCGCCGCCATGAATTGAACGAAGGAGGGACCGACATTGACCCCTATGCCGACGCAGCCGCAGTTGATGCCGTCGACCCCTATGACCCGTGACCGGCGTGGCGCCTTGGCGCTGTTCGGGGCGGCGGCGGCGCTGTCCCTGGTCCCCATGCATGGCTGGGCTCTCGACTCGGGCGAGGCCCGCGCCCTGATCGATACCGCCTTGGGCGAGGTGTACCAGGTCATCAATTCAGGCCAGCAGCCCGCCCGGCTGTATCGCGATTTCGAGGCCATCTTCGTGCGATACGCCGATGTCGATGTGATCGCCCGGTCCGCCCTCGGGCCCGCCGCGCGGCAGGCTGACCCCCGCGCCTTGTCGGATTATACGCAGGCTTTCCAGGGCTATATCGGCCGCAAATACGGCAAGCGGTTCCGCGAGTTCGTCGGGTCCAGGATCGAGGTGACAGATGCGCGGCCGCTGAAAAGTTTCTACGCCGTCACCTCTGTCGCCTATCTGAACGGCCGCGCCCCGATGGAGGTCGAATGGCATGTGTCGAACAAGTCCGGCCAGAACAGGTTCTTCAACATCATCATCGAGGGCGTGAACATGCTGGCCAGCGAACGCGCCGAGATCAGCGCCATGCTGACCGCGCGGCGCGGCGATCTGGCGGCGCTGACGGCGGATTTGCAGGCGGCGGGCTAAGGGCCGCCTGCAACGGACATCACAGCAGGAAATCGCCCGCACTCAGAGCGTTCTGCCCCAGAACCACGATTTCGAAATCCGCTACCTTGTCGCCGGTGACATCGGCCCGGACCATCAGATTCGCCCCCGTCTTGAGATACCAGACCGAATTGGCGGCAGCCGTCGTGCCCGAGAAGTCAAACACCTGATTACCCGCGGTCCGCGTATTGGCGTCCAGGGCGCGCAGGTCGATGTCGTCCACCCCCGTGCTGAAGTCCGCGATGCGGTCGCGGCCCGCGCCAGCGGTGCTGTCGGACAGGGTGTTGAAGATGAACACGTCTCGTGCTGAATCCAGACCGCCGGCAAGTCGATCAGCGCCTGTGCCGCCGTTGAGCGTGTCCCGCCCGGCCCCGCCGTTCAGGATGTCGTTCCCCGCACCACCCATCAACAGGTTGGCTGCGGCATTGCCTGTCAGGCTGTTGTTCAGCGCGTTTCCTGTTCCGCTGATCGCGGCCTTGCTGGTCAGGATCAGGTTCTCGACCTCGCCCCGCAATTTGAACGATGCGCTGGCCCGCACAAGGTCGATGCCCCGTCCCGCGGTCTCGGCCACCTGGTCCCCGGTATTGTCGGCGATATAGATGTCATTGCCAGCGCCGCCGCGCAACAGGTCGATGCCCGTGCCGCCGTCCAGCCAATCCGCGCCGTCGCCGCCTGTCAGGGTGTCGTTGCCCGCCCCGCCCTCCAGCTGGTTCGCGCCCGCAGTTCCGGCCAGGATGTTGTTCAGGCCATTGCCCTTGGCATTGAGATTGCCGGTGCCCACCAAGATCAGGTTTTCAAGCTGGTATCCAAGGATCGTGCTGAACGTGGCGCGGACCGTGTCGGTGCCTTGGCCCATCGCTTCGGCAATCGCATCCGCCGCGTTGTCCAGGACATAGACATCATCGCCCGCCCCGCCGCGCAGGGTATCGGCCCCGGCGCCGCCATCCAGCCAGTCATTACCGATTCCCCCGTCAAGCAGGTCATTGTCGATCCCGCCCAGCAAGGTGTCGTTGCCGCCGTTCCCAAACAGGCTGTCGGCGCCGGTGCCGCCCACCAACTGGTTGGCCACGCCGTTTCCGGTCAGGCGGTTCGCAAGCAGGTTGCCGGCCCCGTTGATCGCGGCACTGCCGGTGAGGGTGAGGTTTTCGACGTTCGAGGCGAGGGTGTGTGTGAAACTGGCGTTGACGGTATCACTGCCGCCGCCCGCAAGCTCAGCCACCGTGTCGCCCAAGGTGAGGTGATAGGTATCGTTGCCTGCCCCGCCGGTCAGGACTTCAGCCGCGCCTGTACCGCGGAGAATGTCGTTCTCGCTGCCGCCCGTGGTCAGGTTGTCGTCAAGGATACGGATTTCTATTGTCTTGTAGTTACTTCCATCCTCGAATGAAAAGCCCCCCGTGCCGTTGACTTGAACGACCAGATACGCAGTATCGACAGCTTCCTGGATGTCGTCCTGCATTGCAGAAATTGAAAAAGGCTCTCTCTTTGTTTGGGGGAAGTTGCTGACGATCATCATCGAGCCGCTGCCTGACGCTCCGCCGATATCAGAGTTCTGTGCCGTTCCTCCGGTAACCGTCGTGTAATACCAACGGCATTATCCACTGACCTGCGCCCAATCGCGTGAGGTGATTGAAGCGACGCGTTCCGGCATTGCGAGGAGGGTGTTCCAGGCATCGCAGCAGACGTCGACAATGGCGTCGTAGCTGTCGAAGACCCGGTTCGCGAGGGTGTTCTGACGGAGGAACTGCCAGAGGTTCTCGACCGGGTTCAGTTCCGGACTGTAAGGTGGCAGTGGCAGCAGGCTGATGTTGGGCGGGATGATGAGGTCTGTGGAGCTGTGCCAGCCGGCGCCATCGAGAACAAGGAGCGCGTGTGCACCGGGCGATACCTGCCCGCTGATTTCGGCCAGGTGGGCGTTCATCGCCTCCGTGTTCGCGTAGGGCATGACGAGCGCCGCACCGATCCTGCGGGCCGGGCAGACCGCCCCGAAGATGTAGGCCCAGGCGTAGCGGCAGTCTTTTGGCGCCCGCGGGCGTGTGCCCTTTCTCGCCCACACGCGTGTCAATGTTCCCTGCTGGCCCACCCTGGCCTCATCTTGGAACCAAATCTCCAAGGGCTTTCCTTGCGCTTCGTTAGGCAAGGCTGCGCGCGCCAGTTCGGCAAAGTTTTTTATATACCGCTTGCGCTTCGCCATCGGCCTGCGGATGGCGCGGCCGGACTGAGAGACGCGCAAAGCCGAGCCGGTGAAGGATCGCGCTCATGGTCCTCTCCGCCACGCGAATGCCAAACCGCTGGTCAACCACGTTGCAGAGGTCAATCCGACGCCAACGCACGACCTTATCCGTCGACGGGTCAGGCCCCGTTTCGACGATCACGGCAAGTTCGCGCATCTGCTCGGCGCTGAGCCGCGCTGGCCGCCCGGAAAGCGGCCGATCGACAAGGCCGGCCAGCCCTTCGGCATTGTAACGATGAACCCAGTCACGCAGCGTCTGCCGATCCATACCGCAGCTTTGTGCCGCTTCCGTCCGGCTTCGCCCGTCAAGCACATGCGCCAGCGCAAGCATCCGGCGCGACGCTCGCGCGTCCTTCACTTGAGCCGCCTCCCGCCGCAGATCCGATGCTGAAAGGTCCGTGCGTGTGATGCCCACTGCCATCCTGATCCTCCTCCGCCTTGCAAGGGAGTGAATCAGAGGTCGGCCGCAAAGCAAACCATCTTCAGAGTCGATGGTTCATGCCGCTGGTATAATAGGACCAAGTGATCTGATGGTTGAACAACTCTAGAAGTTCGAGGCTTATCGAACGTGTCTGATCTTCGCGAATTGTGATAGTGTCAGGAACTGTAAGTCTGGCATATGCCGCGGGAAGCCTTCATTAAATGTCGCGCTTGAACATTGTCGCGGAATATTCAGTAAGGACTTCCCGGCATGAAGCAACTCTCTGCGCGCATCTTGGATTCAGTACTGCAAGATGTATCGCATCCGCCACAGGCAGGCCAAAGGGGATCAATTTCCCCCCAAGATCCCGTTCAACGCCCGACTTAGCGCATCGTCGGAACTCGCCGTGCTGCTGTCGCCCGGTGTCTGCGGGGCCGTGACCTGCGTCGGCGTGCCTGCCGCAGGATTGGCCGAGTTCACCGCACCGGCCAATGCCGCCGCCAGCGGGTCGTCGGCGGAACCGGAGGTCACGACCTTGGGTGCGCCGTCGTTCGACAGCAGGATGCCGCTGCCGTCCGGGGATACCGTGGAGAGAGGCAGTTCCGGCAAGCCCTCGTGGATGTCGGTCATCACCGCCTGCCAGATCTCGGCGGGCAAACCGCCGCCGGTGACCCCCTTCAGGGGCGTATTGTCGTCATAGCCCATCCAGACACCAACCACATATTGTTCGGAAAAGCCCACGAACCAGGCATCGCGATAGCTGCTGGTGGTGCCGGTCTTTCCCGCGACCGGACGCGAACCCATCTTGGCGCGCCCGCCGGTGCCGCTTTCGATCACCTGCTGCATCATGTAGATCAGCTGTCCCGCGGCGCGCTGGCTGATGACGCGGCCGCCCAGGCCGCCCGACTGGCCCATCAGCGGCTGATCGTCGCCCGCGATGCGCAGTTCCACTAGGCCGTAGGGCGCGACCGAGGTGCCGCCGTTGCGAATGCCCGCATAGGCGCCGGTCAGTTCCATCAGCGTGGCCTCGGACGCGCCAAGGCCCAGCGAGGGGCTGGTGGTCAGGTTGCTGACGATGCCGAAGTCATGGGCGATGCGGCGGACCTCGTTGCGGCCCACGGCCTCTTGCAGGCGAATGGTGGCGGTGTTCAGCGATTGCTTCAGCGCGGTTGTCAGCGTCACCGCCCCGGAATAGCGGCGGGTATAGTTCTGGGGCGACCAGGGCTTGCCGCCGGGGATGCGGATGTTCAAAGGCCCGTCCTCGACCCGGTCGCCGGGACCGTAGCCTGCTTCAAGGGCTGCGGCAAAGACAAAGGGCTTGAAGCTGGACCCGGTCTGGCGCTTGGCCTGGACGGCGCGGTTGAAGGCGCCGTTCACGATGCTGTCGCGCCCGCCGATGATGGCACGCACGGCGCCGTCGGCGGACATCACCACGACCGCAGCCTCCGCCTTGCTGTTGTCGCTGACCTTTTCGTCGAAGATCCGCTTCAGCGCCCGTTCGGCGGCCGTCTGGATGCGCGGGTCGAAGGTGGTGCGAATCGTCACGTCCTCGGTCGTTTCGCTGGTCAGGAAGCCGGGACCGGACTCCATCACCCAGTCGGCGAAGTAACCGCCTGCCCGCGCCTCGGCCGCCTGCGACAGGCGCGCGGGGTTGGCGCGGGCTTGGGCGACCTCGTCGGCGGTCAGATAACCTTCCTCGGCCATCAGGCCCAAGACGACATTGGCGCGTTCCTGGCTGCGCTTGAGGTTCGCGGTCGGGGCGAAATAGCTGGGCGCCTGCAAAAGCCCGGCCAGCATCGCGGATTCGGCGGCGTTCACATCAGAGGCGGGCTTGTTGAAATACCGCTGGCTTGCCGCCTGGAACCCACGAGAGCCGCCCCCCATGTAGGAGCGGTTCATGTAGATATTGAGGATGTCGTCCTTGGAATACTTGGCTTCCAGGGCCAGCGAATAGGGGACTTCCTTGATCTTGCGCCACAGCGAACCGACGCGGCAGTCCTGTTCGAACGCGGCCTCGTTCTTCCAGCGGATCGGATCGAAGGTCTCGCCCAGGCACAAGAGCTTGGCGACCTGCTGGGTGATGGTCGATCCGCCATGGCCTTCCAGCGGGCCGCGCCCCTCGGCCAGGTTGATGCGCACGGCACTGGCGATGCCGCGCGGGCTGATGCCCAGATGGCCGTAGAAGCGGCGATCCTCGGTCGCGATCACGGCTTCCTTCAGCACCGGGGCGATCTTGTCGCTGGTGACGGCGCCATAGGTTTCGCCACGCCAGGCAAAGACCTTGCCGTCATTGTCCAGCATGGTGACGGACCCGCGTGCGCGGGCGTCGAACAACGCCTCGGGCGCGGGCAGGCCGGCATAGAAATAGGCGGTGGCGGCCCCCACGATCAAGGCCAGGACCATGGCCAGGCGCCAGGCCGATCCCCACAGGATGCGCCAGATCAGGCTGACCGTGCCGGCGATGGTGCGCACCACCACATTGCCGCGCCGGACGCGGCCCTTATGGCGGCGAACGGCCGGCTTCGCCTCGGCCTCGGCCGCGCGTTTGTCGGCAACGGGGCTGCGGCCCGTGCGGTTCGGGGTGCCGGTCGGTCGTTTCATGCGTCAGGGTGCCCGCGTTCTGCCAAGGCCATTTTTCGGCCAAATTGCGCGTCACCCTATACCAAGAATTGTCTGGGGGGAATTGGCCTGACCAATCCGTGATTTGCACAAGGAAAAGGCCCGGCAGGGGTGCCGGGCCTTTGCAATGCTGCGGGATGCCTTCAGTTATAGGCGTTTTCCCCGTGGGTCGTGATGTCTAGGCCCTGGCGTTCGTCATTGACGGTAACGCGCAGCCCGATCAGCGCCTTGACGACATGGATCGCGACAAAGGACACGATGCCCGACCAGACGATGGCGATTACCACGCCCAGGGTCTGGTTCCAGACCTGCCCGCCCATCGAGAATTCCGCCACCGCATTGGCGCCGTAATCGAAGACGCCCGTCCCGCCCAGCGACGGGGCCGCAAAGACGCCCGTCAGGATCGCCCCCACGATGCCGCCGATGCCGTGGATGCCGAACACGTCCAGGCTGTCGTCGATGCCCATGCGCGGCTTCATGCTGATGACGAACCACATGCACAGCAGGCCCGCGATCAGGCCAATGGCGATGGCGCCCATCGGGCCTACGAAACCGGCCGCCGGGGTGATGCCCACCAGGCCCGCGATGGCGCCCGAGATGCCGCCCAGAAGGCTGGGATGGCCGCGGAACGCCCATTCGCCAAAGGACCAGGCCAGCACGCCTGCAGCGGTGGCGACGGCGGTGTTGACCATGGCAAGCGCGGTCAGCCCGTTGGCCTCAAGGTTGGAACCGGCGTTGAAGCCGAACCAGCCGATCCACAGCAGGCAGCCGCCAATCAGCGTGAAGGTCAGGTTGTGCGGGGCCAGCAATTCCTTTTTATAGCCGATGCGGGGACCGGCGACCATGGCGGCGACCAGGCCCGCCACGCCTGCGTTGATGTGAATGACCGTGCCGCCCGCGAAATCCAGGGCGCCATGGCCGAACAGCAGGCCCGAAGGCGCGTCATAGGCCGACGGCCCGCCCCACCACCAGACCATGTGGGCCATGGGCAGATAGGACAGGAAGAACCAGATCACGATGAACAGCAGGATGGCGCTGAACTTCAGCCGCTCTGCCGTCGCCCCGACGATCAGGGCGGATGCGATGCAGGCGAAGGCCATCTGGAAGATCACGAAGGACAGTTCCGGGATCACGACGCCTGCCGAAAACCCTTCGATGTTGGACCCGGTTGTCACGCCCGACAGGAACATTTTGGACAGCCCGCCGATATAGGGGGTGAAAACTGTCACGTCCTCGGCGGTGCCTGCGCCGGTAAAGGCCAGCGAATAACCAAAGGCCACCCACAGGATCGCCATCACGCTGAACACGGTCAGCACCTGCATCAGCACCGACAGCATATTCTTGGCGCGCACCAGCCCGCCATAGAACAGCGCCAGCCCCGGCAGCGTCATCATCATCACCAGGATGGCCGAGATCAGCATCCAGGCCGTGTCGCCCTTGTCGGGCACGGGGGCGGCGGCCTCGACCGCGACCACGGCGTCCTGCGCGAATGTGGGTGCCGCGAGCAAAATCGCGGCACCGGCAATAAAGGGAGCAGCCCTTGTCATCATCATATCCCCTTCCATGCGGCGCCGGCGCGCCGCGACGCCCTTTCATGGGGCGGCGCGCCAGGGCTTGCACAGATATCGGACAGGCACGGGACGGGTTCAGACAGCGATTGCCCGCTTCATGGGCGAAATGGGCAGGCTGCGCCCGAAAGTCAGGCAGGTTCGGTTCAGGATTGCCAGCCGCAGGGTCAAGCGACGCGGCTGACGACAAAATCGGCCAGGTCGGACAGCATATCGCGGATGGGATGCGGCGCCAGCTTGGTCAGCGCCGCCTTGGCGGTGGCCGACCAGCGAAGCGCGTCGGCCCGCGCGGCCTCCATCGCGCCGTGGCGGGCCAGCAGCGACAAGGCCTGTTCCAGATCGCCGTCGCGCTGGTCGCCCGCCTCGATGGTGCGCGACCAGAAGGCGCGTTCCTCGGGCGTGGCAAGGGCCACGGCCTTGATGACCGGCAGGGTCAGCTTGCGTTCGCGGAAATCGTCGCCCACGTTCTTGCCGATGGCTTCCGTGGCACCGCCATAATCCAGCAGGTCATCGACGATCTGAAAGGCGATCCCCAAGGCATCGCCATAATCGAACAACGCCTGCACCTGATCGGCAGGCGCGCCCGCGATGACGCCGCCCACCTCGGTCGCGGCGGAAAACAGGGCGGCGGTCTTGCCGCGCACGACTTGCAGATAGATGCCTTCGTCGGTGCGCAGATCCTGGGCGGCGGTCAGTTGCAGAACTTCGCCCTCGGCAATGGTGGCGCTCGCATTGGCCAGAATCTCCAGCGTGCGCAGATTGCCGGGTTCCACCATCAACTGGAAGCTGCGCGCGAACAGGTAATCGCCCACCAGCACGCTGGACTTGTTGTCCCACAGCAGGTTCGCGGTGGGACGCCCGCGCCGCTGGCGGCTTTCGTCCACCACGTCGTCGTGCAACAGCGTGGCGGTGTGGATGAATTCGACCGTCGCGGCCAGGTGGATGTGATAAGGACCGGAGTAATCCAGCATCCGGGCCGCAGCCAGCGTCAGCATCGGACGCAGGCGCTTGCCCCCAGCCTCGATCAGGTGGGCCGTCACCTCGGGGATGCGGGGGGCGTGCCTGCTGGCCATGCGGTCGCGGATCAGGGCGGCCACCGCCTCCATCTCGGCGCTCAGCGCCTCGGACAGCCGGTCCAGCGGTTTCTGGACGTTTTCCTGCACACCCATGGCCTTATCCTTCTGAAGCGCCCGACCCTTGCCACGCCCTCGACAATTGCGCAACCGCCGCCTAGCGTTTCCCCATGAAAGAGCTTTTCCGCAGCAACGATCCCGTCCGTATGTCCCGTGCCCTTGGATTGCTGGAAGACGAGGGGATCCCGGCCTTCCACCTGGACCAGCACACAAGCATTCTGGAAGGATCGCTGGGCATCCTGCCGCAGCGGCTGATGGTGGCGGACCGCGACGAATTCATGGCCCGCGCCATCCTGCGCGACGCCGGCCTGGATGAGTGATCTGTCAGACGACGGCTTTCTGGACGGCCGATTGCGGATCGCCCAACCCCGGCGGGGCTTCCGGTCGGGCGCCGATGCGGTGATGCTGGCTGCGGCCTGCGCAGCCGCGCCGGGGCAGTCGGTTCTGGAACTGGGATGCGGGGCGGGGGTTGCCAGCCTGTGCCTGGGCTGGCGCGTTCCCGGCCTGCGGCTGGTCGGGCTGGAAGCCCAGGCGGTCTATGCGGAACTGGCGCGCGGGAATGCGGCGGCGAACGGCATTCCCATGCAGGTGCTGACGGGGAACGTGGCCTTTCCGCCTGCCAGGCTGCGCGGCATGGCCTTCGATCATGTCATTGCCAATCCGCCCTATTTCCTGGACGGAACGCCCGCGCCCGATGGGGGCAGGGACATGGCGCGGCGCGAGGATACACCCCTGGCCGCCTGGATCGACGCGGGCCTGCGCCGCTTGCGACCCGGCGGCATTTTGACGCTGATCCAGCGGGCCGACCGGCTGGACGCGATCCTGGCCGCGCTGCGGGGGCGTGCCGGATCGGTCGCGATTTTGCCTTTGGCGGCACGGGCCGGGCGCGAGGCCGGGCGGGTGATCCTGCGCGCACAAAAGGGCGGGCGGGGGCCGCTGCGATTACTGGCCCCTTTCATCATGCACCACAAGCCGGCCCATGCGGGCGACCGCGAGGATCTGACCGATGCGGCGTCGGGGGTGCTGCGCAAGGGTCTGCCGCTTGAAGCGTTCTTTGCAAAAGTCCCGTGACAGAATCGAATGCCTGTGCTGCAATCGCCCTGTTCGACTCAACCTATACAGGAGGACGCGATGTCGGTTGCTTCCCACGTCGAGGAACTGCGCAAGAAACACCAAGTGCTTTCGGATGCCGTTGAAAAGGAACAAAGAAGTCCCGGATCCAGTGATACTCAGATCAAGGCCATGAAGCGCGAAAAACTTCGAATCAAGGAAGAGATTTCCCGACTGTCCCACTGACCCCTTGAACGGTGACGGATTTGAAACGGCCCGCGCGATTTGCGCGGGCCGTGTTCTTTTGCCGCAGGCGGTTCAGACGAAATACTGCCCGCCGTTTGCGCTGATGGTCGATCCGGTGATGAAACCCGCATCGTCGGATGCCAGGAACACGACGGTCCGGGCGATCTCCTCGGGTTCGCCCAGGCGACCGACGGGGATCTGCGGGATGATCTTTTCGCTCAGCACCTTTTCGTCGATGGCCTTGACCATCTCGGTCGCGATATAGCCGGGACAGATCGCGTTGACGGTGATGCCCGCCCGTGCGCCTTCCTGGGCAAGCGCCTTGGTGAATCCCAGGTCGCCCGCCTTGGCCGCGCTGTAGTTCGCCTGGCCCGCCTGGCCCTTTTGCCCGTTGATCGAACTGATGTTGATGATCCGCCCGAACTTGCGGTCGCGCATCCCCGACCAGACGGGATGGGTCATGTTGAAGACGCCGGTCAGGTTGGTGTCGATGACTTCTTTCCATTGCTGGGGCGTCATCTTGTGGAACATCGCGTCGCGCGTGATGCCCGCGTTGTTGACCAGGACGGCGATCGGACCCAGGTCTTCCTCGATTTGCTTGATGCCCGCCGCGCAGGCATCGTAATCTGCGACCGACCATTTATAGGTCTTGATCCCGGTTTCTTCCGTGAACGCCTTTGCGGCATCGTCATTGCCCGCATAAGTGGCGGCGACGGTATAGCCAGCATCCTGAAGCGCCTTGGAAATTGCCGCGCCGATGCCGCGCGACCCGCCGGTGACAAGTGCTACCTTGGACATTGATCCTCCCCCTTGAAAATGATCGGCTCTGAAATATTGCTACAAGGCAAGTTTGTGGCGCGCAACATCATTGCGCGCCATTCCGCCTAGCGTTCGACGCACAAGGCGACGCCCATGCCGCCGCCGATGCACAGCGTGGCCAGCCCCTTTTTCGCGTCGCGTCGCGCCATTTCGAAAAGCAGGGTGTTCAGCACGCGCGCGCCGGATGCGCCGATGGGATGGCCGATGGCGATCGCTCCGCCGTTCACGTTCACGATGTCGGGGTTCCAGCCCATGTCCTTGTTGACGGCGCAGGCCTGGGCGGCAAAGGCTTCGTTCGCCTCGACCAGATCCAGATCCTGGACGGACCAGCCCGCCTTTTCCAGGGCCTTGCGGCTGGCCGGGATCGGGCCGGTGCCCATGATCGCCGGGTCCAGTCCCGCCGTCGCATAAGAGGCGATGCGCGCCAGCGGCGTCAGGCCGCGGCGGTTCGCCTCGTCCTCGGTCATGACCATGACCGCCGCCGCACCGTCGTTCAGGCCCGATGCGTTGGCCGCCGTGACCGAGCCTTCCTTGGAAAATGCGGGCCGCAGCTTCTGCATGGCCTCCATGGTGGCGCCGTGGCGGATGTATTCGTCCTTGTCCACCACCGTGTCCCCCTTGCGGGTTTTCACCGTGAAACCCACGATTTCGTCGTCAAAGCGGCCTGCCTTTTGCGCGGCTTCGGCCTTGTTCTGCGAACCCAGCGCGAATTCGTCCTGCTGGTCGCGGCTGATCTGCCATTTCTGCGCGACGTTTTCCGCCGTGGTGCCCATGTGATAGTTGTTGAAAGCGTCCCATAGCCCGTCGCGGATCATCGTGTCGATGAACTGCATGTCGCCCATCTTCTGCCCGGCGCGCAGAAAGGTCGCGTGCATGGACATCGACATGCTTTCCTGGCCACCCGCCAGCACGACCTTGGCATCGCCCCCGATCACCTGCTGGGCTGCAAGCGCCACCGCGCGCAAGCCCGATCCGCAGACCTGGTTGAGCAGCCAGGCCGACGATTCCTGCGGCAGGCCCGCCTTGATATGCGCTTGACGGCCGGGGTTCTGACCCTGGCCTGCGGTCAGAACCTGGCCCAGGATCGTCTCATCGACCTCGGCGGGGTCGATGCCCGCGCGGGCCACGACTTCCTTCAGAACGGCGGCACCCAGGTCATGGGCCGGGATATTGGCGAACGATCCCATGAAACTGCCGACCGGGGTGCGGGCGGCGGAAACGATTACGGCTTTGGTCATGACGGGTTCCTTCCCTCGAAGCCAGACAACTGGCGAATCGTGGACAGGATGCGGGTTCATGCCGTGGCGTCAAGCACATCGCCCAAAAGTATGGCACGATACCTAGCGCAGCACGGCCGACGGCGGGGATTTCCAAGGCGGCGCAATGGTCGGCGCCCCGAAGTAATAGCCCTGCAGGCAGTCGATGCCGCTGTCGATCAGGAAACTGGCGTCGTCCGCCGTTTCGACCATTTCCGCCACCGTGAACATATCGAAATGCTGGGCGATGGACATCAGCGCCTGCGTCAGCACCTGATTGTCGGGATGGACCGAGATTTCGCGGATGAACTGGCCGTCGATCTTGATCATGTCGAAGCAGAAATCCCGCAGATACCGGAAAGACGTATAGCCCGCGCCAAAATCGTCAAGCGCAAGGCTGATCCCGTATCGCTGCACTTCCCGCATGAACGTCTTGACCTCGTCCGGCAGGCCCATGGCCGAGCTTTCGGTGATTTCCAGGATCAGCCGTTCGCCCGCCTGCGGATCGTCGGCCACCCCCTGGCGCAGGGTGTCCATCCAGGCGGGATAGCCGATGGACCGCGCCGACATGTTGATGGACAGCCGCAGCGACGGCTCCTCGGACAGCGCCTTCAGGCCCAGAGACAGCGACAGGCAGTCGATCTGCCGGCCAAGTTCGGTGGTTTCGGCCACCGGCATGAAGTCGCGCAAGGGCACCATGCGGCCCGATTCGTCGATGATGCGGATCAGCCCCTCGTAAAAGGCCGGGCGGTTGGTCCGCTGCGCCTGAACGACAGGCTGGAAGGCCAGCACCCCGTTGCCCTTTTCGACCGCAAGCCTGACCAAGGGCATGGTCAGCCTGCTTTGCCGGTCCATCGCATATTCCAGCGGAGAGCCTTTTCCAGGCGGGTTCGCGTTGGTCACGTCAGCCCCTTGTCACGCAATCATTCCGTGTTCAGTGATAATGATCATCGCCTAATTTGCGGTAAACAGGCAGGGATTTCTGGATAAAGGGTTAACAGGTGATGACCGACCGCTGTTCCTGGTGCGGGACCGACCCGCTTTATGTCGCCTATCACGACACGGAATGGGGCGTTCCCGAACGCAATCCCCGCGCCTTGTGGGAAAAGCTGGTGCTGGACGGCTTTCAGGCAGGGCTGTCCTGGATCACCATCCTGCGCAAGCGCGACGCCTTCCGCGAGGAGTTCGAGGGCTTCGACCCCGAACGCGTGGCCCGCTGGGACGATGCGCGCATCGACCGCGCGCTGCAAAACCCCGGCATCATCCGCCATCGCGGCAAGATCGAATCAGCCGTGCGTGGCGCGCGGCGGTTCCAGGAGATCGAGGGGCAGGAGGGTTTCACCCCCTTCCTGTGGTCCTTCGTGGGCGGCGAGCCGATCCAGAACCGCTTCGCCAGCAAGGACGAAGTGCCGACCGCCACCCGGGAATCAACCGCCATGTCGAAGGCGTTGAAAAAGCACGGCTTCAACTTTTGCGGGCCGGTCATCACCTATGCCTTCATGGAGGCGACGGGGATGGTGAACGACCATGTCACCACCTGCCATCGTCACGCGGCGCTCAGTCGGCCACAAGCTGCCGGATGACGTCCTTGGCGGGCTCGCTGCTCCAGTCGGCCTCGCCCAGCAGGCGGGCGACCTCGCGGCCCTCGCGGTCGATCAGGACGGTCACGGGCAGGCCCACCACGCCCATGTCGCGGGCCAGTTGCTGGCGCGGGTCCAGCAGGACGGGCAGGTTCTGCAACCCGGTCTCGTCATAGAACTTGTCGATGCGGTCGGGGGCGTTGCGGCCCGTCGCCACGGCCACAACCTCGAAATCCTCGCCGCCCATCTCGGATTGCAGGGCGTCCAGCGACGGCATCTCCTCGCGGCAGGGGGCGCACCAGGTGGCCCAGAAGTTCAGCAGCACGACCTTGCCCCTGTAATCGGCAAGCGTATGCGTGCCGCCGTCGGGGTCGGTGAATTCGACATCGGACACCGGCGCCGGTTCCTCGGCCGGGACCAGCTTGACCAGGCCTGCGTCCTTGGCGGCTTGCCAGTCCACCGCGCCCGCGAAGGCGGCGTTTGCACCGAAAAGCAGTGCCGTATAAAGCAGGGCGGAACGCAGCATGAAGACCTCCGAAGGACGCGCCTATGACCGACCGGCCGCAACAGGATTCCGCCAACAGCATGTGGGGCGGGCGCTTCGCCGCAGGTCCCGACGCGATCATGGAGGCGATCAACGCCTCGATCGGCTTCGACCGGCGGCTCTACGCCCAGGACATCCGGGGCAGCCGTGCCCATGCCGCCATGCTGGCTGCACAAGGCATCATCAGCACTAGCGATGCCGAGGCGATCAGGGAAGGCCTGCTCACCGTCTTGTCAGAGATCGAGGCGGGTGATTTCCCCTTTCGCACCGAGTTGGAAGACATTCACATGAATGTCGAGGCGCGCCTAAAGGAGATCATTGGAGAGCCAGCGGGCCGCCTGCACACGGGCCGGTCCAGGAATGATCAGGTGGCGACGGATTTTCGCCTGTGGGTGCGCGACCAGTGCGACGGAGCCATCGAGGCGCTGCAGGCGCTGATCCGCGCTGCCTTGTCGCAGGGCGAGGCGGGCGCGGATTGGGTCATGCCGGGCTTTACCCATCTGCAGACCGCGCAACCGGTGACCTGGGGGCATCACATGATGGCCTATGTGGAGATGTTCGGCCGCGACCTGTCGCGGTTCCAGGACGCGCGCAAGCGGATGAACGAATCGCCCCTGGGTGCCGCGGCATTGGCCGGGACGGGCTATCCCATCGACCGCCATGCGACCGCGCAGACCCTGGGCTTTGACGCCCCTATGGCCAACAGCCTGGACGCCGTGTCGGATCGCGACTTCGCGCTGGAGTTCCTGTCGGCCAGCAGCATCTGCGCCGTCCACCTGTCGCGTCTGGCCGAGGAACTGGTGATCTGGTCGTCGGCCCAGTTCCGCTTCGTGTCAATGTCTGACAAGTGGTCCACCGGATCGTCGATCATGCCGCAGAAGCGCAACCCCGACGCGGCCGAGCTGATCCGCGCCAAGATCGGCCGCATCCTGGGGGCGACGGTCGCGCTGTTCACGGTGATGAAGGGCCTGCCCTTGGCCTATTCCAAGGATATGCAGGAAGACAAGGAACAGGTCTTCGACGCCGCCGACAGCCTGATGCTGGCCCTGGCCGCAATGGCGGGGATGCTGTCCGACCTGACTGCCAACCGCGACAGGATGGAGGCTGCGGCGGCCTCGGGCTTCTCGACCGCGACGGATCTGGCCGACTGGCTGGTGCGCGAACTGGGCCTGCCGTTCCGTGACGCCCATCACGTCACCGGATCGCTGGTGGCCCTGGCCGAGAAGAAGGGCTGCGACCTGCCCGACCTGACGCTGGACGATATGCAGGGGGTCCATGCGGACATTACCGATAAAGTCTTTGGCGTGCTGGGCGTTCACAATTCCGTCGCCTCGCGGCAAAGCTATGGCGGCACGGCGCCCGATCAGGTGCGCGCGCAAATCACCCGCTGGAAAGGAAAACTGGCATGAAATGGATTGCAATTCTGGCGGTAATTGCCGTGGCGGCCTGCGGCGTTGACGGCCCGCCCGAGCGTCCGGCGGCGCCCAAGACCGCGCCCAAGTCCAACGTCTCGATTTCCGGCCATGCCACGATGGGCGTCATTACGGAACTTTAATGGATCATTTCAACTATCACGGCGGAGAGCTTTGTGCCGAAGATGTGCCCTTGTCGCGCATCGCGGCCCAGGTGGGGACGCCGGTCTATGTCTATTCGGCGGCGACCCTGACGCGGCATTTCGGGCTGTTCCGCCAGGCGCTTGACTGGACGGATCACCTGGTCTGCTTTGCCGTGAAGGCCAACAGCAACCTGGCGGTGCTGAAGCTGCTGGGCGATCTGGGCGCGGGAATGGACGTGGTGTCGGGCGGCGAATACGCGCGCGCCAAGGCGGCGGGCGTTCCGGGCGACCGGATCGTCTTTTCCGGCGTGGGCAAGACCCTGGCCGAGATGCGCATGGCCATCGAAGGCGGCATCCGCCAGTTCAACCTGGAATCCGAGCCCGAGATGCGCGCGCTGTCGGCCCTTGCCTCCAGCATGGGCGCGACGGTTCCGGTGGCGGTGCGCGTGAACCCCGACGTGGACGCCAAGACGCACGAGAAGATCGCGACCGGCAAGTCCGAGAACAAGTTCGGCATCCCCATCGCCCGCGCGCGAGAGGTCTATGCCGAGGCGGCGTCGCTGCCGGGTCTGCAGGTGGTCGGCGTCGATGTGCATATCGGCAGCCAGTTGACCGACCTGGACCCCTATCGCGCGGCCTATGCCAAGGTCGCGGACCTGACCCGCGCCTTGCGCGCGGACGGCCATGCCATCACCCGGCTGGATCTGGGTGGCGGCCTGGGCATCCCCTATCGCCGCGACAACAACGCGCCCCCCTTGCCCATCGAATACGGCCAGGTGATCCGCGACACGGTGGGCGACCTGGGCTGCGAGATCGAGATCGAGCCGGGCCGCAACATCGTCGGCAATGCCGGGGTGCTGTTGTCGCAGGTGATCTATGTGAAGCAGGGCGAGGGGCGCGACTTCCTGATCGTGGACGCGGCCATGAACGACCTGGCGCGTCCGGCGATGTATGGTGCGCATCACGACATCGTGCCGGTAAAGGAAGCGGCGGTGGGCGCGCCGGTCAGCCCCTTCGACGTGGTGGGTCCGGTCTGCGAATCGGGCGATACGTTCCAGAAGGGGGCCGAACTGCCTGCGATGGCGGCGGGCGACCTGATCGCCTTCCGGTCGGCGGGGGCTTACGGCGCCGTGATGGCGTCGGAGTACAATTCCCGGCCCCTGGTGCCCGAGGTTCTGGTGCAGGGCGATCACTTCGCCGTCATCAGGGCACGCCCGACATATGAGGATATGCTGGCCCGGGATAGCATCCCGGAATGGCTTTGACGCGGCATCAGTCCGATCCGTCGCAGCCGGGGGTCTTCAACCCCCGGACCCCCGAGGATATTTTCGTGAAGAAGACAGGGCCGGTCGCACGTGCCCTGCACCTGACCCGCTGGGGGATGGTGTGGGAACAGGCGGCGCGCGTCTTTTGGCCGCTGGCGACGGTGCTGGCACTGGTCTTTGCCGCCTTTGCGCTTGGCGTGGTGGCCCTGGTGCCTGGGCCGGTCCTGCCCTGGCTGGCGGGCGCGGTGCTGTTGGCACTGATGTGGGCGGCGATTCGGGGCGGGATGCGCTTCCGCCGGGTGCGCGTGACCGATGCCGTGGATCGGCTGGACAGGACCCTGCCCGGGCGTCCGTTGGCCGCGCTGACCGACAGCGCGGCAATCGGCGGCGAGGGCGCCTTGTGGCAGGCCCATCTGGCACAGATGCAGGCCCGTGCGGCGCTTGCCCGGCCGGTGCGTCCCGATGCGGACCTGACGCGGCGCGATCCCTTTGCCCTGCGCCTGGCGGGGCTGGTGGCCCTGGTCATGGCGCTGATCTTTGGCGGCGCGGCGCAGATGGGCCAGGGGATCGAGGCGCTTGCCGCGACCGTGTCCCGCCCCGTCGCGACCGATGCCGTGCCGACGGGACCAAGCTGGGAAGGCTGGGCCGAACCCCCCGCCTATACCCGCCGCCCGACGATTTATCTGAACGCCCTGGCCGAGGGGCAGCTGCTGGAACTGCCCAAGGGCAGCGCCGTCACGTTCCGGCTGTATGGCGATGGCGCCGCCGTCACGCAGGACATCGGCCCGGAAATGGGCGAGGATCCGCAGGCGCCGGGTTTTCGTGCGGAAACCTCGGGGGTTATCGAGGTGGCTGGGCGGCGTTTCGACGTGACGGTCCTGCCCGACAACGCCCCTGTCATCCGTGCGGGCGCCCAACCCGTGCGGCGCGCCGATGGCAAGATGGTGCAGGACTTCAGCGCCGAGGACGATCACGGCATTGCCTCTGGCCAGGCGGTGATCGCGCTTGACCTGCCGTCCGTGGACCGCCGCTTTGGCCTGGCCATCGAACCGGAGCCGCGCCCCCTGGTCGAGCTTGCGCTGCCCTTGCCGCGCGGGGACCGGCGCACGGTTCAGGGACAACTGACCGAGGATCTGTCGCGCCATCCTTGGGCGAACCTGCCGGTCAACGTCAGCCTGCGCGCCCTGGACGGGATCGAGCAGGTGGGCGAGGCCCCTTCCATGCGCACGATCCTGCCGGGGCGGCGTTTCTTCAACCCCCTGGCTGCTGCATTGATCGAGATGCGGCGCGATCTGCTGTGGTCGCGTCAGAACGCGGGCCGCAGCGCCGAGATCCTGCGGGCGGTGACCTGGCAGCCGCAGGGATTTGTCGAACAGCCGCTGTATCTGGAGTTGCGCGGCGCCGTGACCCTGCTGGAAGGCGATCCCCTGACCGACAAGGCCCGCGACGACTTGGCCGAGGCACTGTGGCAGGCAGCGATCCAGTTGGAGGACGGCGGCCTGTCCGATGCCCTAGAACGGATGCGCCAAGCCCAGGAGAAGCTGTCCGAAGCGATCCGCAACGGCGCCAGTCCCGATGAAATCCAGCGGCTGATGGACGAGTTGAAGGCGGCGACGGACGCCTATACCGAGATGCTGGCACAGCAGGGGGAACAGCAGGATCCCTCTGAACGGTTTGCCGAAGGTCAGCCGGGCCAGCAGATCACCAGCGACCAGATCCAGCAGATGATGGACGAAATCCAGCGGCTGATGAACGAGGGCCGCATGGCCGAGGCCCAGGAATTGCTGGAACAGTTCAACCGCATGATGGAGAATCTGCAGGTCCGCCAATCCCGGGGCGGGCAGGGCCAGGAAGGCAGCAGCGGCAACCAGCCGATGAACCGCCTGGCCGATACCCTGCGCGAACAGCAGCAACTGTCGGACGAGGCGTTCCGCGACATGCAGGATCAGTTCGGCCAGGGGCAGATGGGCCAGCCTTCGCCCAATGCGGAAGGCTTGGCCCAACGCCAGCAGCAGTTGCGCAATGAACTGGGCCAGCAGCAAGGCCTGTTGCCCGGCCAGGGATCGCCCGGCGGTGATCAGGCGCGCCGTCAACTGGACGAGGCAGGCCGCGCGATGGAGGATGCCGAACAGGCACTGCGCGACGGCGATACCGGCGGCGCGCTGCAACGCCAGGCCGATGCGATCGAGGCCATGCGCGAAGGGATGCGCGCGCTTGGCGACATGATGGCCCAGCAGCAGGGGCAGCAAGGACAACAAGGCCAGCAGCAGGGACAGGAAGGCCAGCAGCCCGGCGGCGGCGACCGGGCCGGGGAAGGTCAGACCATGGGCCAGCGTCCCGCCCTGGATCCGCTGGGCCGTCAGCGCAGCGGCAATGGCAACGTCATCGCCGGGGGCGATCCCCTGGCCGAGGGCGTTGATCCGGCCCAACGCGCCCGCGACCTGCTGGATGAAATCCGCCGCCGCAGCGGCCAGGCCGAGCGGCCCCAGGACGAACGCGATTACCTGGGCCGCCTGCTGGATCGGTTCTGATCAGCGGATCAGGCCGCTCGCACGGTCCTGCAACCAAAACCGCGCCTCGTCCAGGTCGGCGCGGAATTGCATCAGGCCATCGCCCCATGCACCCCTGCCGGCCAGCGTGGGGGCCAGCAGATACAGCACCACAACCCCCGCAGCCAGCATTACGGCCAGGCCAAAGCCCGCCCCATAGCCGCCCCGCTTGCGACCGGTCCCAGCCCTGGGGGCGGGGGCGTCCTGCCTGACAGGCGCCGGGGCCGGTTCGTTGACGACTGCTGCCGGGACGAGTGTTGCTCGGGCGTGCCGCGTGGGGGCAGGCGGCACCGGTGCGGGTTCCGGCAGGGCGGGATCGACAGGCCTGGGATCCTGATGCCGGGTGATGGTCGTGGCGGGCCATTCGGGATCGGCGGCGGGACGCTGCGCCGGGGCAGGTTTGGCGGGCATGGGTTCGCCGTCATCGGCCGCACGGGCGCGGCGTTCGTGTTCGACCTCATCCCTCAGGATGTCCAGCACGCTGGCGGGCAGGCGGCGGTTCAGCGGGGGCGGGTCTGCGGGCAGTTCCGCAGCCGCGCGGACCTGGGGATCGGACAAGGCCAGTCGCGGCGTGGCGTGCCAGACATTGCCGCAGGCGCTGCACTCGACCTCTCGCCCCTGCGCAGGGATGGCGCCGTCGGGAATGCGGTATTCCGCGGCACATCCGGGACAGATCAACCGTATTTCCGCCATTCCGACCCCTCGCATTCGCCTTTTGGCTGTTCTATCAAGCGCGGGGCCGGCTTCCAAGCCGGGCTGGAAAGAACGGGGGTTGCGCGTGATCGAGATGCGGGATGTCGGCTTCGGCTATCACGGGGGGGCCGAGCTGCTGTCGAACATGACGCTGACCCTGCAGCCGGGTATGTTTCATTTCCTGACCGGCCCGTCTGGGTCGGGCAAGACGACGCTGCTGCGGCTGTGCTATGCCGATCTGCTGCCCACATCGGGGCAGATGACGGCCTTTGGCGACGATGTGCGGCAACTCACGCGCGACGGCATCGCCGACCTGCGCCGCCGGGTAGGGGTGGTTCACCAGGACACGCAGTTCCTGGATCACCTGCCGGTGGCGGAAAATGTCGCCCTGCCGCTTTCGGTGTCGGGGCAGGCGGTGGATATGGACGCACTGCGCGACCTGCTGGGCTGGGTGGGGCTGACCCAGCACGCCCGCGCCATGCCGCCGTCCCTGTCGGGGGGCGAACGCCAGCGCGCGGCGCTTGCCCGCGCGGTGATCCTGTCGCCCGACCTGGTGCTGGCGGACGAACCCACGGGCAACCTGGATTGGGATATGTCGGTCCGGCTGATGCAGTTGCTGATCGAGTTGAACAAGTCGGGCAAGACCGTTCTGGTCGCAACCCATGACCTGAACCTGATCCGCGCGGCCAAGGCGCAGGTTGCGGCGCGCGTGTTGCGGATCGCGAACGGGGCATTGCATCTGGCGGGGGCCGATCTGTGAAGCGGACTGATTTTCGGACATTGAACCTGCGCGCCTTGTGGCAAGGCCTGATGCGCGACGGCGGGACCGGCGACCGGATCGTGCCGCCCACCGGCTTTACCGCGCAACTGACGCTGTTCGCAGCCGCCGCCATGGCCTTTCTGGCGGTCTTTGCCCTGGCCCTGGCCTTGGCAACGGGGCGGCTGGCCGACCGCTGGGCCAGCGAACTGGCGGGATCCGTGACGGTGCGGGTCAGCGCGCCCCTGGAGGAACAGGCCACGGCGACCCAGGCGACCATGCAGATCCTGGCGACAACACCCGGGGCTGGCCAGCCGCGCCTGCTGCCTGCGGATGAGGTCGCGGCCCTGCTGACCCCCTGGTTCGGCCCCGATATGCCGGTCGATGCCCTTCCGGTGCCGTCCCTGATCGAACTGCCCATCGCGGCCGAGGATTTCGACCCCCAGGGCCTGCGCCTGCGGCTGGAGGCCGAGGCGCCGGGTGCGACCCTTGACGATCACACCGAATGGCGCCGTCCCCTGGTCACGGCGGCGAACCGGCTGCGGATGATGGGCATCGTGTCGCTGCTGCTGATCGGGGCGGCCTCTGCATCCATGATCACGCTGGCGGCCAAGGCGGCCTTGGCCGCGAATGGGCAGGTGATCCGGGTGCTGCGCCTGATCGGGGCGCGCGACATCACCATTGCCACCGCCTTTGTGCGCCGGTTCACCAAGCGCGCGGCGGTGGGGGCGACCTTCGGCACCCTGTTCGGCATGGCGGGCATCGCCATGCTGCCGGGCATGGACGCGGCGGGCGGGTTCCTGACCGGGCTTGGCTTTCAAGGCTGGGGCTGGCTGCTGCCCCTGCTGATCCCGGTAGTGGCCGCCGCCGTCGGCTTTTTCGCAACCCGCTGGGCGGCGCTGAAGATGCTGGGGGCGGTGCGATGACGGCCCGGGCGGCATCGCCCATCCCCGGTCCGCTGACGCCCTGGCAATATGTGCAGAACGTGCTTTACTACATCCATGTCGCCCTGGCGACGGTGGTGATCGGATTGCTGGGCCTGCCCGCGCTTTTGTGCGATGGCCGCGCCGGGGCGAACCGGGTCGCAACGCGCTGGATCGGATATATGCTGTGGGCCGCGCGGCTGCATCTGGGCATCAGTTGCGAAGTGCGCGGCACCCCGCCCACCGAAGATTGCATCATCGCCGCCAAGCACCAGTGCTTCCTGGACATCCTGGTCATTGCCCATGCGGTTCCCCGCCGCGCCTTCATCATGAAGCGAGAGGTGATGCGCGTGCCGATCATGGGCTGGTATGCTTGGAAGGTCGGCTGCATCCCCATCGACCGGACCAAGGGCCGCGACGCCATGCGCGCCATTTCCAGCGAGATCAACCGGCGGATTACGGGCGAAGGGCTGGGCCAGTTGATCATCTATCCCGAGGGCACGCGCACCAAGCCTGGCGAACGGCGCCCCTACAAGCACGGGGTCAGCACGATCCGGGCGGGCACCGGCCTGCCGGTGGTGCCGGTGGCGGTCAATACCGGACTGTTCTGGCCGCGCAAGGGATGGGGCATCCGCCCCGGCCGCGCAGTGGTGGAATTCCTGCCGGTCGTCCCCCCCGAGGTTCCCGCCGAAGGCTTCGTCCCCCGCCTGGAAGCCGAGGTCGAGACCCATTCCGACCGCCTGATGGCCGAGGCCGGGTTCGTCCATCAGGTCGATGCTGCCTGACCGCGCTCAGGCGGCCAGGCTTTTGGACCCCATGTCCAGGAATTTCTGACGCCGGTCCCGGATCAGGTCGGCGGGCTTCTTGCCGTCCAGTTCGGCCAGCATCGCGGCGATCTCCTCGCCCACGGCCTTGATGGCGGCAGCGGGGTCGCGCTGCGCGCCGCCCACGGGTTCGCCGATGATGCGGTCGATCACGCCCAGCTTTTTTAGATCCTGCGCGGTCAGGCGCAGCGCCTCGGCCGCGTCGCGCATCCGTTCGGCATCCTTCCACAGGATCGAGGCGCAGCCCTCGGGCGAGATCACCGAATAGATCGAATGTTCCAGCATGGCGATGCGGTTGGCCGTGGCGAATGCCACCGCGCCGCCCGACCCGCCTTCGCCGATGATGACGCTGACCAGCGGCACGCCGATCTCCAGGCATTTCTGGGTTGAACGGGCGATGGCCTCGGACTGGCCGCGTTCCTCGGCGCCCTTGCCCGGATAGGCGCCGGGCGTGTCCACCAGCGTGATGACCGGCAGCCTGAAGCGATGCGCCAGATCCATCAGCCGGATCGCCTTGCGGTATCCCTCGGGGCGCGCCATGCCAAAGTTGTGGTGGATGCGCGTCTTGGTGTCGTTGCCCTTTTCGTGGCCGATCACCACGCAGGGCGCGTCGTTGAAGCGCGCAAGGCCACCCATCACCGCGTGATCGTCGCCAAAGGCGCGGTCGCCTGCCAGGGGCGTGTATTCGGTGAAAAGCGCATCAATGTAATCGCGGCAATGGGGACGGTCGGGATGGCGCGCAACCTGCGTCTTGCGCCAGGGATCCAGCGATTTGTAGAGATCGCGCAGCAGGTCGCCGGATTTCCGGTCAAGCGCCGCCGCTTCTTTCTCGACATCCACGGTGTTTTCGGATTTGCGGGCCAAGGCGCGAAGCTCCTCGGCCTTGCCCTCGATGTCGGCAAGCGGCTTTTCGAAATCCAGATAGACCATGCGGGGTGCGCCTTCGGGCTGTTCGGTTTGCGCCCCTATATGATCGCAGAGGCGTGGGATTGCAACGGAGGCCGGGGGTTTCACACCCCCGGACCCCCGTGGGATATTTTCGTGAAGAAGATCAGGGAAGGATCTCGACCGTCGTGCCGATGCGGGCAGCGGCGTAAAGTTCGCCGATTTCGGCGTCGGAGATGGCGATGCAGCCTGCCGTCCAGTCGCCGGGCAGGATTTCGCCGCCGGGCCGCTGATTGGGCTGGCCGTGGATGAAGATGTCGCCGCCGGGATCGACACCCAGGGCCGCGGCGCGCGCCCGGTCCTGCGGGCGGGGGTAATCCAGGCCCAGTGACAGGTGATAGGCGCTGCCCGGGTTCATCCGGTCGATGGAGAACGTTCCCTCGGGCGTTTTGCCATCGCCCTGCTGGCGCTTGTCTCCGTTCGGCGCGAAGCCGAGGGCGATGCGATAGGTCTTCAGCGGCCGGCCGTCGCGGAAGGCGGTCATGCGGCGGTCGGATTTCCGGATCACGATATGATCCACCGGCCCGGCCAGCCGCGCCGTCAGCGGCGGGAGGGGGAGGGGGCGCGGGGGCGGCAGCATGATCCATGCCGCCGCCAGCAGGAACAATGCCATCAGGGCCGAGAAGAGGCGGGCCAGCCCCCTCATTGCAGGTCTGCGAAGGCGTCTTGCAGGCGCGCCACCGCCTCGGTCACGCGGGCGCGGGGGGTGGCAATGTTGAAGCGCAGGAAGGTCTCGCCCCCCATACCGAAGGTGGCGCCGTGGTTGGCGGCGATGCGTGCGGTCTTTTCGACGCGGGCGGTGAATTCGGCAGGCGCCATGCCCGTGCCCGAAAAATCGACCCAGGACAGGTATGTTGCCTGCAAGGGCATGGACCGCAGGCCGGGGATCGCGCTGATGCCGTCGTCGAAGATCCGCCGGTTGCCGTCGAGATAATCCACAAGCGCGTCGACCCAGGCCGCGCCCTCGGGCGAATAGGCGGCGGCCACCATGTCCATTCCGAACAGGCCCGGAGAGATGCCGCGCGCCATCAGCGCCGCCTTGAAGTGGTCCCGCAGCGCCTTGTCCGCGATGATCGCGTTGCCGATATGGGCGCCTGCGATGTTGAAGGTCTTGGTGGCAGCGGTCAGCGTGACCAGCCGGTCCGCGATGTCCGGGCAGACGGTCGCGGTGACGCTGTGCTTGTGGCCGGGCATCACAAGGTCGCAATGGATTTCGTCCGACACCAGGATCAGGTCGTGGCGGATGCAGAAATCGGCCACCTGGCGCAGTTCCCCGGGCGTCCAGACACGGCCGCCGGGATTGTGGGGGGAACACAGGATCAACAGTTTTTCCCTGCCCGTCAGGCGGCTTTCCCAGGCGTTCCAGTCCATGCGGTAAAGGCCGCCATCCTGCGCCAAGGGCAGTTCCACCAGATCCCGCCCCGCCGCGCGGATCACGCGGGCAAAGGCGTGATAGACGGGCGACATCACGATCACGCCATCACCCGGCTGCGTATAGGCGTCCAGTGCCATCGCCACCCCGTTGACCAGACCGGCACAGGTCAGAATCCAGCCGGTCTCGATCTGCCAGCCGTGGCGGTGTGCCATCCACCACTGGATCGCGCCCAGATATCCTGGGTTGGTGCCGGGATAGCCATAAACGCCGTGAGCCGCGACGGCTTCGACTGCGCGCTGCACGGCGGCGGGTGGGCGAAAGTCCATGTCGGCCACCCACATCGCCAGCCCGCCGTCGTCCGGCAATACGCCGTAAGCCGCCTGCATGTCGTCCCATTTGGAACATTGCGTGCCCACTCGGTCGATGATCTGGTCGAAATCGGGTCTGGTCATGGTCCTGCCTGTGCGCTGTTTTCCCCTGCATACGCCGCTTGTTGCTTATGGTGAAGCCTTGCCCTAAATCGCGAAGGATGAGCAGCCTGCGTCCTATCCTGATCCATCCCGACCCGCGCCTGAAGAAGGTCTGCGACCCCGTGGCCCGCATCACCCCGGATATCGAGGCCCTGGCTGCCGATATGCTGGCCACGATGTATGACGCGCCGGGCGTAGGGCTGGCCGCACCGCAGGTGGGGATCTTGTCGCGTATCTTCGTGATGGACGCGACCCGCGATCCCGAGGCCGAGCGCCGCCCCCTTGTGCTGGTCAACCCCGAGGTGACATGGGAATCCGAGGAACTGAACACCTATGAGGAGGGCTGCCTGTCGATCCCCGAGCAATACGGCGATGTGACGCGTCCCAAGCAGGTGCGGCTGCAATGGCTGGGCTTGGACGGCAAGACGCATGAGGAGGAGTTCGACGGGCTGTGGGCCACCTGCGCCCAGCACGAGTTGGACCATCTGAACGGGATCCTGTTCATCGACCACCTGTCCGCCATCAAGCGCCAGATGATCACCCGCAGGATGGTCAAGCTGAAGCGGGAAAAGGGCCGGGCTTCTTGACCATACGTGCCTTTCTTCCTTATGCCGACCGGCGCCTGCATATCCCCGCCGATCCGGTCGGGGCCGTGACCGAGACGGTGCGGATGATCTGGGACGACATGGTGGACACGATGGAGGCCATGCCGGGAGTGGGGCTGGCCGCGCCGCAGATCGGCATCATGCTGCGGCTGGCGGTGGTGGATGCGTCCGACAAGCGCGGGCAGGCGATCAGGATGGCCAATCCCGAAGTGCTGCATTCCAGCGTTCAGTTCCGCAGCCATGAGGAAGCCAGCCCCAACCTGCCCGGCGTATCCGCCGCCATCAGCCGCCCGCGTGCGGTGACGGTGCGGTTCGTGAACGAGGCGGGCGAAGTCGAGGATCGCGATTTCGTGGGCCTGTGGGCAACAAGCGTGCAGCACCAGATCGACCATCTGGACGGGCGGATGTATGTCGATCACCTGTCGCCCCTGCGGCGCAAGATGCTGGTCGCGAAATCGGCCAAGCTGGCGCGGCGGTGAAAGACCGGGGGCCAGCCCCCGGACCCCCGGGATATTTGACACCAAGCTGAAAGGGCTGCCGATGCGGGTGATTTTCATGGGAACGCCCGAGTTTTCGGTGCCTGCGCTGCGGGCGATTGCTGCGCGGCACGAGGTTGTGGCTGTCTATTCGCAACCGCCCCGCGCAGCCGGGCGGGGGCAGAAGCCGCGCCTCTCGGCGGTTCATGGGGTTGCCGAAGAGTTGGGGATTGACGTTCGCACGCCGCTGCGGCTGCGCGACGCCGCAGATCAGCAGGCCTTTGCGGCGCTTGAGGCGGATGTGGCGGTGGTGGTGGCTTACGGCCTGATCCTGCCGCAGGCGGTGCTGGATGCGCCACGGTTGGGTTGCCTGAACATCCACGCCTCGCTTTTGCCGCGATGGCGGGGGGCGGCACCAATCCATCGGGCGGTGATGGCGGGGGATGCGGAAACCGGGGTGGCGATCATGCAGATGGAGGCGGGGCTGGATACCGGTCCGGTGCTGGCCGAGGCGCGCACGGCCATCGGGGCCGAGGAGACGACCGCCGACCTGCATGACCGGCTGTCGGCAATGGGTGCGGGTCTGATCGTCGACGTGCTGGCCCGGTTGCCGCTGCCGGCGGTGCCTCAGGCGGCGGAAGGCGTGACCTATGCCGCCAAGATCGACAAGGCCGAGGCGCGGGTGGACTGGACCCGCCCCGCCGCCGAGGTTGATCGGCTGATCCGGGGCCTGTCGCCCTTTCCGGGCGCCTGGTGCGAGATTGCGGGCGAGCGGGTCAAGCTGCTGCGCAGTCGCGTTGTCCCGGGGCAGGGCGCGCCGGGCGAGGTTCTGGAGGGATTCACCATCGCTTGTGGCAATAGCGCGGTCGAGGTGCTGGAAGCCCAACGGTCGGGAAGGAAGCCTATGGCAGCGCAGGAGTTGCTGCGCGGGTGGGAACTTCCCGGGGGGCTGGAATAGCGGCCTGACAGGGGCGGACCCCCATCAGGCCGACTTTCTCATGCGGCCCGCTTGAACCAAGCGGCGCGCGTCAGATCGCGCCGTGGCAGTGCTTGAACTTGTTGCCCGATCCGCAGGGGCAGGGGTCGTTCCTTGACGGGTTGCCCCAGGTGCTCACGTCGTTTTCGTCAAAACCCTGGACCAGCGGTTCGGGCTTTCCCGCGTCATCGTCGGACTGGCGGTCGGCGCCATGTTCCATGGTCAGGTGTTCCTGTGACGCCTTTTGCTGCTGGGCCATCTGGCGCAGCATATCCTCGCGTTCCGCCTCGGTCAGGGGGCGGATTTGCGCAAGGCGCTGTGTCACGTCAAGGCGCAGCCCGTCCAGCATGGTTTCGAACAGCTGGAAGGCCTCGGTCTTGTATTCCGACAAGGGGTCGCGCTGCGCATAGCCGCGAAAGCCCACGACCGAGCGCAGGTGTTCCAGCGTCAGCAGGTGGTCGCGCCATTTTCCGTCGATCATCTGCAACAGCACCTGCTTTTCGATGTTGCGCATGTTTTCCGGTCCGAAGGCCTGGGCCTTGTCCGCCTGATAGGTATCGGTCGCCTTTTCGATGCGTTCGCGGATCGCGTCCTGGTCCACGCCTTCCTCGGCCGCCCAGTCGGCGACGGGCAGGTTCATGTTCAGCCGCTCGCGGACGGCGGTCTTCAACCCCTCCAGATCCCATTGCTCGGGATAGGATTTCGGCGGCATGAATTCGTCGATCAGGTCATCGATCACCTGATGGCGCATGTCGGCGGTGATCTCTCCGACCTCGGTGCTGTCCATGATCTCGCGGCGCTGGCTGAAGATCGCCTTGCGCTGATCGTTCATCACGTCGTCGAATTTCAGCAATTGCTTGCGGATGTCGAAGTTGCGGCCTTCCACCTTGGCCTGGGCGCGTTCCAGCGACTTGTTGACCCAAGGGTGGACGATGGCCTCGCCTTCCTTCATGCCCAGGGTGGACAGGACCTTGTCCAGCCGTTCCGACCCGAAGATCCGCATCAGGTCGTCGTCCAGAGACAGGAAGAACAGCGACCGGCCCGGATCGCCCTGGCGCCCGGACCGGCCGCGCAACTGGTTGTCGATCCGGCGGCTTTCATGGCGTTCGGTGCCCAGCACGAACAGCCCGCCCGAGGCCAGCACCTTTTCCTTGTCGGCGGCGTGTTCGGCCTCGATCTGGGCGCGGATTTCGTCGGGGTTCGCCTCGGGGTCGGCCGCAAGCGCAGCCAGCACCTTCATTTCCACGTTGCCGCCCAACTGGATGTCGGTCCCGCGACCGGCCATGTTGGTGGCGATGGTGACGGCGCCGGGCTTGCCCGCGTCGGCCACGATCTGCGCCTCGGCCTCGTGCTGGCGGGCGTTCAGGACGTTGTGGGGGATGTTCTGCTTCTTGAGCAGATCGGACAGCATTTCCGATTTCTCGATGCTGGTGGTGCCGACCAGGGTGGGCTGGCCCTTGGCATGGGCTTCCTTGATCGCCTCGATCACGGCGGCGTATTTTTCCTGCGCCGTGCGATAAACCCGGTCGTGTTCGTCGATACGCGCGATGTTGCGGTTGGTCGGAACCTCGACTACGCCCAGCTTGTAGATTTCGGCGAATTCCTCGGCCTCGGTCGCGGCGGTGCCGGTCATCCCGGCCAGCTTGCTGTAAAGGCGGAAATAGTTCTGGAATGTGACGCTGGCCAGGGTCACGTTTTCAGGCTGGATCGTCACGCCTTCCTTGGCCTCGATCGCCTGGTGCAACCCGTCGGACAGGCGGCGGCCCTTCATCATGCGGCCGGTGAATTCGTCGATCAGCATCACCTCGCCGTCGCGGACCATGTAATGCTGGTCCTTGTTGAACAGCTTCCAGGCGCGCAGGGCCTGGTTGGCGTGATGGACGATGGTCGTCGATTCCGGGTCATAAAGTGTCTGCCCCCCGGGCAGGATGCCGTCGGCTTGCAGGCGACGTTCCAGGAATTCGTTGCCTTCCTCGGTAAAGGTGGCGTTGCGGGCCTTTTCGTCCAACTTGTAGTGTTCTTCGGTCAGCAGCGGGATGTACTGGTTCAGCGTGACGTACAACTCGCTGCGGTCCTGGCTGGGGCCGGAGATGATCAAGGGCGTGCGCGCCTCGTCGATCAGGATCGAGTCCACCTCGTCCACGATGGCGAAGTTGTGGCCCCGCTGGACCATTTCCTCGACGCTGCCCTTCATGTTGTCGCGAAGGTAATCGAAGCCCAGTTCGTTATTGGTGGCATAGGTCACGTCGGCGGCATAGGCGGCGCGCTTTTCAGGCTCCGCCTGGAAGGGATAAACGACGCCCGTGGTCATGCCCAGTTGGCGGAACACCTTGCCCATCCAGTCGGCGTCGCGTTTCGCCAGATAATCGTTGACGGTGACGATGTGGACGCCCTTGCCGGTCAGCGCGTTCAGATAGGCGGGAAAGGTCGCGACCAGAGTCTTGCCTTCGCCCGTCTTCATTTCGGCGATATTGCCCTGGTGCAGGAAGATGCCGCCCATCACCTGCGTATCGAAGGCCCGCAGGCCAAGGGCGCGGCGGGCACCCTCGCGGCAGTTGGCGAAGGCTTCGGGCAGGATGTCGTCCAGGCTTTCGCCCGCCGCCACGCGCCCCTGGAATTCGCGGGTCTTGTCGATCAGCTGCTGATCGGTCAACGGGCGGAACTGATCCTCCAATGCGCTGACCCGGGCCACCAGCCCGCGCGTTCCCTTGACCTTGCGGTCATTGGGGCTTCCAAAGACCTTCTTCGCCAGATTACCGATGCCGAGCATACAAACCTTCGCAATCACGTTGTTGGGAAAGGCGGACGCGGCCGGGCCTACTTGCCGCGACCTGCCGCATTGCCGTATCAGGGGCCTGAACGAAAGCGGCGGCGGCGCCTTCCACGGAGTTGGACCGGGATCTATGCCTCGCCCGCGCGACTGTCAACGCTGGCCCGCCCCCTGGGCCGCATGAGCAAAGGGATCCCCATGCTGAAATCGTCCATTCTGGCCGCCCTGCTGGCCACGGCCCTGCCTTTCGCGGCTTATGCCCAGGACAAGGGCGCCGGTACGGTCGTCGCTACCGTCAACGGCACCCCCATCACCCTGGGCGAGATGATCGTGATGAAGGAAGCCGCGTCCCAGGATCCGCAGATGGCCGATATGCCGGATTCCGCGCTGTACGAAATGATGCTGGACCAGTTGATCCAGCAGACCGCCGTGGCCGCCGCCGGCAAGGAAAGCGCGGGCGTGCGTGCGCAGCTGGAAATCCAGCGCCGCAACACCCTGGCCGCCGCCGCCATCACCGAGGTGACCAGGGCGCAGCCGACCAACCAGGAAATCCAGGCGGCCTATGACGGGCTGTTCGCGGCACAGGAGCCGGCCACCGAATATTCCGCCGCCCATATCCTGGTCGATACCGAGGAAAAGGCCAACGAGATCAAGGCCCAACTGGACGGCGGCGCGGAATTCGGGGCCTTGGCCGAACAGAACTCGACCGGTCCCAGCGGGCCGAACAAGGGCGATCTTGGCTGGTTCGCAGCCGACCAGATGGTCAAGCCCTTTGCCGATGCCGTCAGCGCCATGGAAAAGGGCCAGATCTCGGACCCGGTGCAGACGGAATTCGGCTGGCACGTGATCAAGCTGAACGACACCCGCCTGCGCGAGGCTCCTCCGCTTGACGAGGTGCGCGAGCAGATCAGCCAGATGGTCCTGCGCGACAAGGTGCAGGCGGAAATCGAGCGCCTGACAGCCGAAGCGACGGTCGAGAAGACCGAGGGCATCGACCCCGCCCTTCTGAACAAGACCGAACTGCTGGAGACGGAATGATGGGCAAGGCCGGGCTTCCCGTATCGCCCCTGGCGCCCGCCCGCTTTCCCGACCTGCCGGTGATCGCCGGCATCGAATTCGCCAGCGGTGCCGCAGGTGTGAAATACCAGGGCCGCACGGATGTGACGCTGATCCGCATCGCGCCGGGATCCACCCTGGCGGGCGCGTTCACCAAATCCTCGACCCGCGCGGCCTGCGTGCTGGACAACCAAGCCAAGCTGGCGATGGGCGGCGATGCACCCGACGGGGCGGCGATCATCGTCAATTCCGGCAACGCCAACGCCTTTACCGGCGCGCGGGGCCAGGAATCGGTCGATGCCGTGACGGATGCGGTGGCGCAGGCCACGGGCGTTCCGGGAACCCGCGTGTTTTCATCCTCGACCGGCGTGATCGGCGAGCCGCTGCCGCATGACCGGATCATCGCCATCGTGGGCGATCTGGCAGCATCGCTGGACGCAGGCGGGATCGCGGATGCGGCGCGCGCGATCATGACGACCGACACCTTCCCCAAGGGTGCGCAGGCCGTGGTGGCGGGCGAGGGCGGGGATATCCGCATTGCCGGCATCGCCAAGGGATCGGGCATGATCGCACCGGACATGGCGACAATGCTGGTCTATGTCTTCACCGACGCGACCATCCCCGCGCCGTTGTTGCAGCAGGCATTGTCGTCGGGGCTGGATGTGACCTTCAACGCGATCACGGTGGACAGCGACACATCGACTTCTGACGCGTTGATCCTGGCCGCGACTGGGCGCAGCACGGCGGCGGCGATCACGTCGCTGGAGCATGGCACGGGGGCCGCCTTCGTGACCGCGCTGCACGGCGTGATGCGCGAGTTGGCGCAGCTTGTCGTCCGCGACGGCGAGGGGGCGACGAAATTCGTCGAGGTTCGGGTGACCGGGGCTGCGTCGGATGCCGATGCCCACAAGGTCGCCATGTCCATTGCCAACTCCCCGCTGGTCAAGACCGCCATCGCGGGCCAGGACGCCAACTGGGGCCGCATTGTCGCCGCCGTCGGCAAGTCGGGCGCCGAGGCTGATCGCGATCGCCTGACCATCCGCTTTGGCGACATGGTGCTGGCCGAGAACGGCTGGCGTTCGCCCAGCTATGACGAGGCAGCGGCAAGCTCCTATATGAAGCAACAGGATCTGGTGATCGGGGTCGATCTGAGGCTGGGGCAGGGCGCGCGCACCGTGTGGACCTGCGACCTGACCCATGGCTATATCGACATCAACGCCGACTACCGGTCGTGAAGGTCGTGTCGGAGACGCGCAGGTGAAGACCGTTCTTGTCGCCGCCGTGGCGCTGATCGACGCCGACGGGCGCGTGCTTCTGGCGCAGCGCCCCGAAGGCAAGTCGATGGCCGGGTTGTGGGAGTTTCCGGGCGGCAAGATTGAACCCGGCGAAACGCCCGAGGCAGCCCTGATCCGGGAACTGCACGAGGAACTGGGCATCGACACCTGGACAGCCTGCCTGGCGCCGCTGACATTTGCCAGCCACGCTTATCCTGACTTCCATCTGCTGATGCCAGTATTCGCCTGTCGCCGGTGGAAGGGAATCGTTCAGCCTCGAGAAGGGCAGCAACTGGCCTGGGTCCGTGCCAGGGATTTGCGCAATTACCCCATGCCGCCGGCGGACGTGCCCCTGATCCCGATGTTGCAGATGTGGCTTTGAGGACGCATTTGGGGGGCAATCTTTTTCAAACTGCCCCCCAAATGTCCTAGACCGCCGCATCGTTAATACTCTGTGAACGGTTTCATGACAGGCTGGTGGCAGAGGGAACAGGAGGGCTTGACATGATTCGCACGATTTCGATCGGCAGCCATATTCTCATCCAGGGGCTTTTCGAATGTCTCGCCCCCAACGGGAAAATGGTTGTCCGCATCGGCGCACGCACTTTCGAGGGAACGCCGGTCACGCGCTGATCCGGAACACGACGCACCACGACGAATGCAGAAGGGGCGGCCATGCAAGGCCGCCCCTTTTTGTCGCCGCAGGGATCGATGCGCCGCCTTACAGCGTGCGCTCGACTTCCTCGCGCTCAAAGATTTCGATGACATCGCCCTTGCGGATGTCGTCATAGTTTTCGAACGCCATGCCGCATTCCTGGCCGGAAATGACTTCCTTGACCTCGTCCTTGAAGCGCTTGAGCGTCTTCAACGTGCCTTCGTGGATCACCACGTTGTCGCGCAGCAGGCGCACGCCTGCCGAACGGCGTGCCACGCCTTCGGTGATCAGGCAGCCTGCGACATTGCCCACGCCGGTGACGCGGAACACTTCGCGGATTTCGGCATAGCCGATGAAGTTTTCGCGCACTTCGTTGGACAGCAGGCCCGATGCCGCCGCCTTGATGTCGTCCACCAGGTCATAGATGATCGAGTAGTACCGGATCTCGACACCCTTCTGGTTGGCCGAATTGCGGGCCGGGGCGTTGGCGCGGACGTTGAAGCCGATAACGGGGGCATTGCTGGCCTCGGCCAGACCGATATCGGATTCGGTGATCGCACCCACGCCGTAATGCAGGACACGAACGCGAACCTCGTCGTTGCCGATCTTTTCCAGGGCCTGCACGATGGCCTCGGCGGAACCCTGCACGTCGGCCTTCACGACCACCGGCAGTTCGGACACGCTTTCATCCGCCTTAGCCTTGGCCATCAGCTGTTCCAGCGTGGTCGCGGCACCGGCGGCAGCGCGTTTGTCCTTGGTCTGCTGGATGCGGTAGTTCGCGATCTCGCGCGCCTGGGCTTCGGTTTCCACCACGTTCAGCACGTCGCCTGCGGCAGGGGTGCCGTCCAAGCCCAGAACCTCGACCGGGACCGAGGGTCCGGCCTCGTCCACACGTTCGCCCTTGTCGTTGATCAGCGCGCGGACCTTGCCCCACTGTTCGCCCACGACAAAGATGTCACCGCGCTTCAGCGTCCCGTTCTGAACCAGAACGGTGGCAACAGGACCGCGGCCCACGTCCAGCTTGGCCTCGATCACGGCGCCCTGGGCGGCACGGTCGGGGTTGGCCTGCAGTTCGAGGATCTCGGATTGCAGGGCAATGGCTTCCAGCAGTTCGTCCAGGCCCTGGCCGGTCTTGGCCGATACTTCGACATCCTGCACGTCGCCGGACATCTTCTCGACCACGACTTCCTGGTGCAGCAGCGAGGTGCGCACGCGGTCGGGATCGGCCGAGGGCTTGTCGATCTTGTTGATCGCCACGATCATCGGCACCTTGGCGGCCTTGGCGTGGTTGATCGCCTCGACCGTCTGCGGCATCACCGCATCATCGGCGGCAACCACCAGCACGACGATATCGGTGACTTGCGCGCCGCGCGCCCGCATCGAGGTGAAGGCCGCATGGCCCGGCGTGTCCAGGAAGGTCAGAACCGCGCCAGATTCGGTTTTCACCTGATAGGCGCCGATATGCTGGGTGATCCCGCCCGCTTCGCCAGACACGACATTGGCCTTGCGCAACGCGTCCAGAAGCGAGGTCTTGCCGTGGTCCACATGGCCCATGATCGTGATGATCGGCGGACGCGACTGCAGATCCTCGGCCTTGTCCTGGACCGTGTCGATGACCTGTTCCACATCGGAATCCGAGACGCGAACCGCCTTGTGGCCGAATTCCTCGATCACCAGTTCGGCGGTATCGGCGTCGATGGGCTGGTTGATGGACACCATCATGCCCATCTTCATCAGCGACTTGACGACATCGGCGGCGCGTTCCGCCATGCGGTTGGCCAGTTCGGACACCACGATGGTTTCCGGCAGCTGAACGTCACGCACCTGCTTTTCAGGGCGCACATTGCCCATGGCCTTCTGGCGGGCGCGATCCTGCTTGCGCTTCATCGCGGCCATAGACCGCTGGCGGCCACCTTCGCCGTTGAGCGCCTGGGTCAGCGACAGGCGGCCTGTGCGGCGGCTGTCCTCGGCCTTGGCCTTGGCTTTCGCATCGCTGTCGCCGCCGCTGTCGCGACGGTCGCGGTCGGTGCGGCGCGGACCGGTGGCGATGCCAGGCTTTTCGGCGCGCGAGGCTGCGGCCTCGATCGCGGCACGGTCCGGGGCGGCGGGACGCGCACCTGCCGGGCGGGCCGCGGCGGGGGCGGCTGCACGGGCCGGGCGTTCCGCGGCTTTCGTTTCTTCCGTGCGCTTGGCCAGTTCCTCGGCCTCGCGGGCAAGGCGTGCTTCTTCCTCGGCCTTGAGGCGGCGGGCTTCCTCGCGCTCGCGTTCCTCACGCTCCTTGGCCTCGATCTCGGCGCGGCGGCGCTCGCGTTCTTCCTCGCGCGCCTTTTCATCGATCAGACGCTGGGCGGCTTCCTCGACTTCGCGCGACTTGGCGGCGGCAAGCGCCTTTAGCCGGCGCTCCATCTCGGCGTCGGAAATGCCCGCAGGGCGTTTCGAGGGATCGCCCGCCATGCGCGCCGTCAGCGGGTTCTTTTCTTTCTGGGCATCCGTCATCTGGGTGGCGCCCGGCTTGGGCACCACGACGCGCTTGCGTTTGGTTTCCACGACAACGCTCTTGGTGCGGCCATGGCTGAAGCTTTGCTTGACCTGGCCCGAACGGCCGCTGCCGCCGAACCCCAGAGTCGATTTTCCGTCTTTGTCGCTCATCTGCGTCTTCATTCCTTCCCGGCCGCCGTATTGCCGCCGTCATGCCCGCGCAGACCCGTCAGTCTGCCGGCTTCCAAGATCACCTTGTCCGTCAGTCCACCCGCCGCAAGCGCGCCGTGTATGACATGATCGCGCCCGAAGGACAAACCCAATTCTGATGCGGTCAGGCAGCCAAACCAGCGTCCGCCGGTCGGCGTCCACAGCTTGCCCTTGCCGCGTTCCGATCCGTCGCTGGCTTGAAGCAGCACCTTTGCGCGCCCCTCGGCCAGCCACCCCTTCACTTTCTCGAACCCGGCGACCGCGCGGCCCGACTTGCGCGCCAGCGAGACCAGTTCGACCAGCCGCCGGGCCACGCCCGCCTCGACCATGTCGGCCAAGCCTTCGGGTGCCTTGACCGGCGCCTTGGCGGCGCGGGAAAACAAGCCCTTCCCCGCAGCCTTGTCGATGGCCGCGCGATCCGCGCTGACCCAGATGCCACGGCCCGGCAGCTTTTCAGCCAGGTCCGGCACGACCGTGCCATCCGGCCCGGCCACGAAACGGATCAGTCCAGCCTTGGGCTGGACTTCCCCGGTGACGATGCAGCGCCTTTCGGGCTGATCATGATCCTTGATGCGACCACCGCGACTCAAGCGGACAAATCCGGGGCATCACGCCCCGGCCTCCTCGGTCGTGTCGTCGCCGTCTTCGACATCGGCGGCGCCGTGCAGTTCCGTCGGATCGACCCAGCCCAGCATCACCCGGGCAGTCATCACCATGGTTTGGGCTTCTTCCAGCGACACTTCGTACGGTTCCAGCAAGCCTTCATCCTTGACGCGTTGGCCATTCACCGTGGTCCAGCCACCGGCCAGTTCCCAGTCGGCGCAGGTGGCGAAGTCTTCCAGCGTCTTCACGCCGTCCTTGGCCAGTGCCTCCACCATCTGGGGGGTCAGCCCCTCGAATTCAATAAGGCTGTCCTCGGCCCCAAGCGCGCGGGCGTTTTCAAGCGCGGCCTTGTTCTTGGCTTCCAGGACGTCGCGGGCGCGGGCCTGCAGCTCCGATGCCGTGCCATCGTCCACCCCTTCGATGGACAGCAGCTCGTCCAGATCGACATAGGCCACTTCCTCCAGATCGGTGAAGCCTTCGGCGACCAGCAGTTGCGCAAAGAATTCGTCCAGATCCAGGGCATCCATGAACAACTGGGTGCGGGCGTTGAATTCGGCCTGGCGGCGCTTGGATTCCTCCTCCTCGGTCAGGATGTCGATATCCATCCCGGTCAGCTGGCTGGCAAGGCGCACGTTCTGGCCGCGACGCCCGATGGCCAGCGACAACTGTTCGTCGGGAACCACGACCTCGATCTTGCCGGCTTCCTCGTCAAAGACGACCTTGCTCACCTCGGCGGGCTGCAGGGCGTTGACCAGGAAGGTCGCCTGGTCGTCGTTCCAGGGAATGATGTCGATCTTTTCGCCCTGCAACTCGCCCACGACGGCCTGGACGCGGCTGCCGCGCATACCCACGCAGGCGCCGACCGGGTCGATGCTGTTGTCATAGGAAATCACGGCGATTTTCGCGCGGCTGCCCGGATCGCGGGCTACGGCCTTGATCTCGATGATGCCGTCATAGATTTCGGGCACTTCCATCTTGAACAATTCGGCCATGAACTGCGGGTCGGTGCGCGACAGGAAGATCTGCGGCCCGCGCGTTTCGCGGCGCACATCCTTGACATAGGCACGGATGCGGTCGTTCGGGCGATAGCTTTCGCGGCCGATCTTTTCGTTGCGGCGCAAGATCGCCTCGCCCCGGCCCACATCCACGATGATGTTGCCGTATTCCTCGCGCTTGACGATGCCGTTGATGATGGAACCGGCGCGGTCCTTGAATTCCTCGTACTGGCGGTCGCGCTCGGCCTCGCGAACGCGCTGCAGGATCACCTGCTTGGCCGATTGCGCGGCGATGCGGCCCAGTTCCACGGGGGGAACCTGGTCCACGATCTCGTCGCCGACCTTGGGATCGGCCAGATAGGGACGGGCCTGCTCCACGGTCAGCTGCGCCTGGTAATTCTCGACCGCATCATCCTCGACCACGGTGCGGATGCGGGTAAAGCTGGCGTTGCCGGTCTTGCGGTCGATCTTGACGCGGATGTCCATTTCCGCCCCATAGCGCGACTTGGCGGCCCGGGCGAGGCTGTCCTCCATCGCCTCGATGACCAACTCGGGCTCGATCATCTTTTCGCGCGCGACGGCTTCGGCAGTTTGCAGCAGTTCAAGCTGGTTGGCAGAGGTGATTGCCATCACTCACTCCTTGGCATTGGCGCTGTCGGCGCCGTCGGTGTCTTCGGTTTCGATTTCGTCAAAGGCGGTTTCGTCCAGGTTTTCGATCTGGACGCCGGCTTCCTTTTTCTGGCGCAGCATCTCGCGGATCAGGTCGTCGGTCAGAACCAGCTTGGCGTCCGACAGCCAGTCGAACTGCAGCCCGATGGTCTGCGTTTCGCCCGCCTCGTCGATGTTCAGCAGAACCTCGTCGCCTTCGACCCCCGCTAGGACGCCCTTGAATCGCTTGCGCCCGTCAATGGCCTGGTTCGTTTCCAGCCGCGCCTCGTATCCCTCGAATGCCTCGAAGTCCTTCATCCGGGTCAAGGGGCGGTCGATGCCCGGGCTGCTGACTTCCAGGTGATAGTTGTCCTCGATCGGATCCTCGACATCCAGGGTGGCGCTGACCGCGACCGAGATGTCGCCGCAATCGTCCACGTTGATGCCTCCTTCGGGACGGTCTGCCATAATCTGCAAGGTCGCGGTCTTGCCGCCTTGCAGGCGGATGCGCACCAGTTCGAATCCAAGATCCTCAATCACCGGGGCGATGATCTCGGCCAGACGCCGGTCGATGGCCGTCTTGGCAATCAGATCGTTCGACATGAGATCCTTTCGGATATGAAAAAGGGCCCTCAGCGGGCCCATGCGAATGTGTCCGGTGGGCAGGGTTTGGACGCCTGCACCGCTGTTGAGCGCGATATAGGGCAATTTGCCCTGCGACGCAAGAGACCTCAGACCGCCTCGCGATTTTCCGTCAGCGCCAGCAGACGATCCACCATGGACAGCACCTCATCGGGGTCGATGCTGAATCCATCCTGTTCAGTGCGCCCGATGACCATGCCGCAGTGCAACTCGAGAGAGCGCATCCACTCTTGCGCCGCCGTATGAAGCTGAAAGGGCGGTTGCAAGACAAGAAGCCCGCCTCCCTCCCACAGGGCATATATCGCATGACAAGCCTGGCTTCCCTCGACCGTTATCACAAGCGAGGCATCAAGGATATTCTGGACGAAGGAAGCCGTATCCCCTTCCGGGGTGACGATACTGATGCCGCGATCTTCAAGCCTTTGGCGCAGTTCGTCCCAATTGGTGATCTCTCTTTTCTTGGCGCTTGCCCCACGCCGGATGAAAACGATCTTCCCTGAAGCCTGCCTGTCACGCACGTGCTCCCGCAGGCGTCTGCGCAGCGTGCGATAGCGCTCGGTCTTGCGCCTGCCAAAGCCCAGATCCCGGAGAAGAATCAGGTTATCGGTCTGCATGACATCCTGTTCTTGCCAGTCTTGACGAAAGGCACCTTCATAATAGGCCATGTCCGACCACGCATGACGCCGCACGGACCATAAGGCGGGATAGTCCCGAAAGGCCTCAAAGGCGGTGCAGTCGTCCCCAAGCCAATGTCCAAAGAACTTGAGCCCTTGCAACGAGTTCGCAAGCACGATCTCGGGCTGTCGGACGCTGCCCTTCAGCGCGCGACGGAAGCCAACATGGTCGTCGCGAAGCCTGTGACGGGCTTGCGGGGTAATTACGGTGCCCCCCAGAACGACCGCAGGACCAAGGCGATAGATGCTCATGGGCGCTTCTGTCCAGCGGGTGTCGGTCCATAGCCGCATCATGAAATCTAGGCTGCGGTTGAGGTTGCACCTCGTCACCCGGTCAAGTTGCTCAGGTTCGTAGAGGGCAGGCCGGGATGTGACCTGACCCGGCGTATACTCGGCTTCGGGTTCTGGCAGCGGCGTAAACAGACTGGGGCGGTTGTTGAACCTTGCCGTCATCTTGGCGACATTCGTGGCGATCCACGCTGCGGCTGGCGTTGTCACAATTACTTCCTATCGCAATGAATATCTACAGCCGAGCGTTGGCAGATTTTGATGAAAGAGTGCTTAACCCTGCTTGTCCCGCCAGGCATCCATCACCTGCACCAGTTCTGCGGCAATCCGCGGTTCTGACAAGGCGTGGCCCGATGCCGGCACCAGCCGCAGGTGGCAGCCATCCCAGCCTTCCGCCAGGCGCCAGGCCGACAGCGGCGGGCAGACCATGTCGTATCGGCCCTGCACGATCGCGGCGGGCAGGTGTTCGATGCGATGACGGTCGCGCAGCAACTGCCCCTCGTCCAGAAAGCAGCGATTGGTGAAATAGTGATTCTCAAGCCGGGCAAAGGCGCGGGCGTAATCCGAGGGCGCGTGGCTTATTGCCGCCGATTGCAGCCCGGCAAGCGCGTTTTCCCACATCAGCCAAGGCTGGGCATAGCGGCCTTGGCGGCCAGTGTCCTCGGAAAACAGCCGCTTGTGATAGGCGGCGATCAGGTCGCCGCGTTCGGATTCAGGAATGGGGTCGCAGAACTGCGCCCAAAGGTCCGGGAAGAACCGCCCCGCGCCGCCGCCGTAGAACCAGTCCAACTCGCCTTGCGTGCCCAGGAAGACGCCGCGCAGGATCAGGCCGGTCACGCGATCCGGGTGGGCCTCGGCATAGGCGAGGGCCAACGTCGCGCCCCAACTGCCGCCGAACAGCAGCATTGATTCTAAGCCCAGGGTCCGGCGAATCTCCTCGATATCGGCGATCAGGTGCCGCGTGGTGTTGGCATGGACAGAGGCCTGGGGACGGGACCGCCCGCAGCCCCGCTGGTCGAACAGGATCGCCCGGTAATGCGCGGGGTCGAAGAAGCGCCGCATGAAGGGGCTGCACCCGCCGCCGGGGCCGCCATGCAGAACCATGACCGGGCAGCCCTGGGGATTGCCGCTTTCCTCGACATAGATCTGATGGCCGTCGCCCACCTCCAGCATATGCCGGGCGAAGGGTTCGACGGCCGGATGAAGGCGGCCATGCGATGCGGCGATTTGTCCTGCCAATCGGTCCATCCCCTTAATATAAGCGCAGATGAACCCGCCCGCCAGAAGGACAAGTCCATGACAAGCATCGACCCCACCGAGATCGCCAAGTTCGAGGCGATGGCTGCCGAATGGTGGGATCCCAAGGGCAAGTTTCGGCCTCTGCACCTGATGAACCCGGTGCGGCTAGATTACATTGGTACGCAGATCGCCGCCGAATTCGGATGCGACCGGTGCAGCCTGCGGCCGTTCGAGGGGCTGCGCGTGCTGGACATCGGCTGCGGCGGCGGGCTGGTGGCGGAACCGATGGCGCGGCTGGGCGCGGATGTCATGGGGGCCGATGCGGCGGAAGGCAACATCGCCGTGGCCCGGGTCCATGCCGAAGGGCAGGGGCTTGCCATTGACTATCGCGCCACCACGGCCGAGGCTCTGGCGGCGGACGGCCAGCGTTTCGATATTGTCCTGGCATTGGAAATCATCGAGCACGTGGCCGATCCCGCCGCCTTCGTCGCCACCTGCCGCGATCTGCTGCGGCCGGGCGGGCTGGTGATCCTGTCCACGCTGAACCGCACGGCGAAAAGCTTTGGCGCGGCGATCCTGGGGGCGGAATGGATCCTGCGATGGCTGCCGCGCGGCACGCATGATTGGTCCCGATTCATCACGCCCGACGAACTGGCCGGCATGGCCCGGGGGGCGGGCCTGACGGTGGCGGACCGGCAAGGCATGGTCTTCAACCCGATCAGCTTTGGCTGGCGCCTGTCGGATCGCGACCTGTCGGTGAACTACATCCTGACCGCGCGGCACGAGGGTTAGGCGCCGTCGCCTTCCAGCCGAATGCGCAATTCCCGCAACACCGGCAGGGCGACGCGCACCTTGTCCGCGCCGATGTCGCGCACGACTTCGGCGATCAGGGGCATGAAGGCGGCGATGGCGGCATTGCGCGCCGCCCGGCCCGCCGGGCTGATCGACACGAACTTGCGCCGCGCATCGTCCCAGTCGGGCCGGATATGGACATGGCCCGCCCATTCCAGCCGCGACAGGGTGTTGGTCATGGCCCCGCGCGTGACATGGAACGCCTGGGCCAGTTGCGCGGGGGTGCGTTCCTCGTTCACATGGGCCAGCAGGTTAAGGACCGAGAAATGAGAGATCTGCATTCCGCGCGGCAAGGCCTTGCCGATCAGGTTGCGCGACAGTTGCTCGGCGATCAACACCTCGGCGAACAGGCTTGCGGCAAGCCTGTCATTGGCCCGGGGGCGGTCGGTATGGGTCGCAGGCAAGGTCATGGATCCAAAGGCGAAAGAAGGTGATGTCGCGGCGCGGGGCGAAGCCGGGACCGTGCCCCGCCCAACGCCCTGGGGTCAAGCCCGACAATGGCCGGACCTTGCGTCACGGGCCGCGTCAGGCGGCGCCTGCCAGCAACGCGTCCAACTTGCCCTGGCGTTCCAGGTCGAACAGGTCGTCGCAGCCCCCCACGTGCCGGTCGCCGATGAAGATCTGCGGCACCGTGCGGCGGCCCCCGGCGCGCTGCGTCATCTGCGCGCGCACCGACGGATCGGCGCCCACGTCGATTTCGTCATAGGGGGCGTTCTTGTCGCGCAGCAATCCTTTGGCGCGGATGCAGAAGGGGCAACTGCGGGTGGTATAGATGGTGATCGGGGCTTGGGTCATGGGTGGTTCCTTTCCTGTGACCCCGTATCTAGTCATCCTTGACCGCCCTTGCCAGAACCGCGACCGAAACCGGTCCCGATCCCGCTGCCAGCAGCGCGTCCGCCGCGGCGCTCAGGGTGGCGCCCGAGGCCATCACGTCATCGACAAGCAGCACGGGCCGCCCTGCCAGGGCCGCCATGCGCCGGGGGTTCACCCCGAGCGCGCCGGCGACATTGGCGAAACGGTCGCCGACCCCGCGATGATCCTGGCCGGGCGTATGACGCCGCCGTATCAGCAGGTCGGGCAGGTGCAAGGCCCCGTGCGCCCGCGCCACGCGCCCCGAGATCAGCGCAGCTTGGTTATACCGCCGCTTCAGCAGCCGCCGCAGGTGCAGCGGCACGGGCGCCACGATGGTGTCGGGCTGCATCAAGGGTGCGGCCGTGCGTGCCAGCCAACCCGCAAGGGCAGGCGCCAGGTCGGGCCGGTCGCCGTGCTTCAGCGCCAGCACCAGCCGCCGCCCCGTGCCTGCGTAGACCATGGCCGCCCGGCCTTGGCCCCAGGGCCGGGCCATCACCATGCAATCGTCGCAGGTCAGGGTCGGATCGGGCAGGCTGGTCCCGTCATCGGGCAGGGGAACCCCGCAGCGTGCGCAGGCCGTCCCGGTGATGAAGCGCGTGTCGGGAAAGCAGGCAGGGCACAGTTGTCCCGGACCTTCGGCTCCGCCTGCCACGGGGGCGCCACAGGCCATGCATTGCGGCGGATACAGCAGGCGCAACGCGCCTTTCATCGCCCCTTGAAGCACCCTATGTTCCCCTTCATGAAAATGCCCGAACCCAACCATCGTCCCGCGCTGACCGACCGGCCCGCGCTGCTGCGCCAGCGGGACCGCGCGATCGGGCAGGGCCTTGTCGATGTCCTGCACCGGCTTGCCGCCGACGAGATCCAGGATAGGCTGTCCGAGATTAACAGAAGGTTTACCGCCCCCGCCCTGGTCACGGGATTTCCCGATCTTTGGGGGCAAGCCTTTCCCGATGCCCGCGTCATCCGCGACGATCCCGTGCTGGACCTGCAACCCGGCGCGCATGACCTGATCATTCACGCCATGGCGCTGCACTGGGCCGACGATCCTGTGGGCCAGATCGCCCAGTGCGCACGGGCCTTGCGTGAAGACGGGCTGTTCATCGCCGTCTGTTTCGGCGGCCAGACCTTGCACGAGTTGCGCGGCGCCCTGGCCCAGGCCGAGGTGGGACTGACCGGCGGCCTGTCCCCCCGCATCCTGCCCATGGGCGAGATCCGCGACATGGGCGGGCTGATCGGCCGTGCGGGGCTTGCCTTGCCGGTGGCCGATCTGCTGCCGCAGAAGGCCAGCTATCGCGACCTGATCCACCTGGCCCATGACCTGCGCGCCATGGGCGAGGGCAATGCAATGGCCGCCCGCCTGCGCCGCCCGACCGGTCGCGCGGTCTTTGCCCGCGCTGCCGCCATCATGGCCGAACACCACGCCGACCGCGACGATCCGTCCCGTATCGCCGTGACCTTTGATCTGGTCTTTCTGACCGGATGGTCGCCCTCGGACACGCAGCCCAAGCCCCTGCGGCGGGGATCGGCCACCACACGACTTGAAGACGCGCTGAAAGAAATCAGGACCAAGACATGAAGCCAGCCCACGCGCCCGCCGACCATCCCTCGATCCCGAAGAAGAAGACGGGAATCCTGATCGCCAACCTGGGCACGCCCGACGGCTATGACTATTGGTCCATGCGCCGCTATCTGAACGAATTTCTGTCCGACAGGCGGGTGATCGACTATCCGGCCTGGAAATGGCAGCCGCTGCTGCAGGGGATCATCCTGACCAAGCGGCCCTTCACCTCGGGCAAGAACTACAAGCTGATCTGGAACAAGGAAAAGAACGAAAGCCCGCTGATGACCATCACCCGGTCCCAGACCGAGGCGCTGCGCGAACGTGCCCAGGCGGAATGGGGCGACAGCGTGATGGTCGAGTTCTGCATGCGTTACGGCAATCCGTCCACGCAGGACGTGCTGGACCGGATGGTCAAGGCGGGCTGCCAGCGGATCGTGTTCCTGCCGCTTTACCCGCAATATGCGGGGGCGACCTCGGCCACGGCGAACGACCAACTGTTCCGGGCGCTGATGGCGCAGAAATGGCAGCCTGCGGTCCGCACCTGCGAGCCTTATTTCGACCGGCCCGATTACATCTCGGCCCTGGCCGCATCGGTGCGCCGCACCTTGGGCGACAAAGTGCCCGCCAAGCTGGTTGCCAGCTATCACGGGATGCCCAGACGCTATCTGCTGGAGGGCGATCCTTATCACTGCCAGTGCCAGAAGACCTCTCGCCTGCTGAAAGAGGCTTTGGGCTGGCCCGACGGCGTGATCGACACGACCTTTCAGTCCGTCTTCGGAACCGAGGAATGGTTGCGCCCTTATACCGTCGAACACGTGGCCGAACTGGCGAAACGCGGCATCACCGACATCGCGGTGATCTCTCCCGCTTTCTCCTCGGACTGCATCGAGACGCTGGAGGAGATCAACGGCGAGATCCGCGAAAGCTTCGAACATGCAGGGGGCAAGGAATTCACCTATATCCCCTGCCTCAACGACGACCCGGGGCATATCGAGGTGATGCTTGAGGTGGTTCGGGAAAATCTTGCGGGATGGGTTTAGGCGCTGCACGGAAAAGGGGGCCTTTCGGCCCCCTTTGTCAGATCACCAGAACCTGCGTGCCGATCTTGGTCAGGTTGTACAGTTCCAGGATATGTTCGTTGTACAGCCCGATGCAGCCGTTCGACGACTTGCGCCCGATCTTGCGGGTGTCGTGCGTGCCGTGGATGCGGTAATATTGCCAAGACAGCCACAGCGCATGGGTGCCCAAGGGATTGTCCGGGCCCGGCGGCACGAAATCCGGCCATTCCGGATTGCGGGCCTTCATTTCAGGCGTGGGCGACCAGCTTGGGCCTTCGACCTTCTTGATGATCTCGGTCCGGCCGGTGCGGGTCAGTTCCGTGCTGACCGGGATGGACGAGGGATAGACCCGATAGGTGCTGCCGTCCTCGGACCAGAAATGCACCGCGCGCGAGGTCAGGTCGCACAGGATTGCGCCATTCGCCAGCGTCTGGAAATGAGGCTGCCAGCTTTGGCCCGAAAAGCTGGAAATGTTATGGCGTCCATCGGCGTTCGGATCGAACTGCACCGCCCCTGCATCGGGCGTTGCGCCGGGGATCGGCGCGCCCTGGATCGGCTGGCCCGTATAGGGGTCGTATTGCTGGGCAAGCGCCGGCATCGCCAGGCCGGCGGCACCCAATGCTGCGGCCGAACCCAGGAAGGCCCGGCGGCTGATCGTGGATGATTTGCTCATCTTCACATGTCCTTCGAAGGATGGCCGTTCTTGCTGGACGGCCTTGACCACTCCGCCTCATGCGGCAGGAACGACCTATACGACCGGGCAGCGATTCCGGCAATTCAAACTGCTGTGGGGCCAAGATGCCACAACAGCGCCGGTTCACGAATTCGTGGGTTTGATCGGGTCATGGTCCTTCGATAGATCTGCGCCATAAAAACACGAGGGATGGCGAAAACATGCCGAATTACAAGGTGATCGCGATGCTGTCGCTGATGGCGCTTGCCGCCTGCCAGCCGCGCAGTTTGCCGCCGGTCGGGCCCGGCGGGCAGGCGATGCCCACGGGCAACCAGATCAGCGCCGCCGAGGAACAGCAAATTCCCATCCGCGTGTTGCAGCAAATCAACACGCTTCGGGGAAACATCGCCGCGCCCTCATTGACGCTGAACCCGCAATTGTCGGCCGCCGCCCTGGCCCATTCGCGCGACATGTCGGCCCAGAACCGGGCGTGGCATTGGGGATCGGACGGATCCTCGCCGCTGGACCGGGCGCGCCGGGCCGGATATTTCGGCACGGTCATCGGCGAGAATATCTCGGAATCCTATGAAAACGACGTCCAGACCCTGACTGCCTGGATGGGGACACGGGACACGCGCGACGTGATCATGGATCCGGCCGCCACGAGCCTGGGGATTGCCTGGTATCAGGAACCATCCGGCAAGCTGTGGTGGACGCTGCTGACCGGCAGCTGATCGCCGAAATGCAAAAGGCCCCGGGCGTCCGGGGCCCTGTTCCATGGGCGGCGGGGATCAGGGGTTGATCACGATGGGAACCCCGGGGCGCAGCATCGCATAGACCTCCTCGATCTCCTCGTCCTTGACGGCGATGCAGCCTGCGGTCCAGTCGCGATTGCTTTGGGCGAAACGGTTGCCCTCGGGGCCACGGCCATGGATGAAGATGTCGCCGCCTGCGTGACGGCCCAGTGCGGTTGCCAGGGCGGCATCCTGCGGGTTGGGATAGGACACGCCAACCGAAAGGTGATACCGGCTGCGCGGGTTGAAGCGGTCTATGAAGTAAACCCCCTCGGGCGTCTTGCCATCGCCTTCGAACTGCTTGTGGCCCACGGGCACGTTGCCCAGGCCCACGTCATAGGATTTCAGCACGGTCGTGCCGTGCAGAAGATACATCTTGCGGGCGCCCTTGTTGACCACGACCTGGGTCACGGCTGGGCCGTTATAGCCCTTGAACTTGCTTTCCGGCTTGCCGCAAGCCGCCACAAAGGCGAGCAAGGAAAATGCGACGGTGCGGCGAGTTGGCTTGAACATCACTGCCTCTGGCGTTTTTGATTTTTTATGGATGTTTCTTATCACAAGGCAATGTGATCTGGCTAGGTTCTGACAAATTCCGCCACGGTTTCGACGTGGGGCGACCAGCGGAACTGATCAACCACGATCAGTCGATCCAGCACAAATCCACCTTCGGCAAGAAGTTGCGCATCCCTTGAGAAATTGACCGGATCGCATGCCACGAAGGCCAGGCGATTCACCCGGGATGCCGCAATTTCCCGGACCTGGGCCTCGGCCCCGCCCCGAGGGGGGTCGATCACGATTGCGTCAAAGCGGTTCAGCTCGTCGGTCATCAGCGGGCGCCGGGCCAGGTCGCGAATCTCGGTTGTGACGCGGTTGAGGCCTGGCGCGCCCCGCCAACCGGCATCCAGCGCGGCAAGGGGCGCGGCCAACCCCTCGACCGCGTGGACCGATGCAGTTTCCGCCAAGGGCAGGGAAAACGTCCCGCAGCCAGAAAACAAATCGACGATCCGGGTTGCCCCTGCCGTGAAATTCCGCACCGCCCCCAGCAGCGCCGCCTCGCCCTCGGCTGTTGCTTGCAAAAAGCCGCCGGGCGGAGGGAGAACCCGCGCCCGGCCCATGGGCAGGGCGGGCGGACGGCGGGTGATCGGCTGTACGTCCCCCGTCTGATCCTGCCACGTCAGGCGGGCCAGGTCGCCTTCCTCCGCCAGGGCGGCGAGGGTCTGGAACAGACCGGGATCCAAGGGCTTTCCGCCCGTCACGGTTAGGTCCAGCCCGGCAGGGCCATGGATCACGGTCATGGACAGCTCGCCGCCGCGAGAGGCGCCGGCGGCGGTGATCCGCCGCAGCAAGGGCAGGGCGGCGGTGATCTCGGGGCGCATGACGTGGCATTCCGCCAGATCCACGATCACGTCGGATGCGCGGGCATGAAAGCCGACAAGGGCGCCCTTTTTCGTGCGCCTGCCCGACAGCACCGCCCGCCGCCGCGACCGGGGGGGCGAGACATAGATCCCTGCGATCGGCACGGGCAATCCGCGCACGGCCAAGGCTGCGGTCACCACCTGCTGTTTCCAAGCGGTCGTAAAGCCTTCGGTCGCGTGCATCAGCGAACACCCACCGCAGGCGCGGTAATGCGCGCAAACGGGCCGCACCCGGTCGGGCGAGGGGGTGACGATACGCGGGGCAGCGATGCGGCCGCCCTCGGCCTCGCCCTCGATTTCTTCGCCCGGCAAGGTCAGGGCGGCAAGGGCGCGGCCCGCGTTGCCCACGGCCACCCCGTCGCCGCGCCGGCCCAGGCGTTCGACGCTCCACAGGGTCATTCCGCCGCTTCCTCGGTCCCCAGGAAGCCGCCCGACTGACGGTTCCAGTAACGGGCGTAAAGCCCCCCGCGCGCCAGCAGTTGCGCATGGCTGCCCTGTTCAACGATCTGCCCGTCGTCCATGACGACGATCCGGTCCAGCTCCGCGATGGTGGACAGGCGGTGCGCGATGGCCAGCACGGTCTTGCCCTTCATGGCGCGCACCAGGGCGTCCTGGACCTGGGCCTCGACCTCGCTGTCCAGGGCGCTTGTGGCCTCGTCCAGGACCAGGATCGGGGCGTCCTTGAGGAAGGCGCGGGCAAGCGCGATCCGTTGGCGCTGTCCGCCCGACAGCTTGACCCCGCGTTCGCCCAGATGCGCGTCATAGCCTTTGCGCCCCGCGTGATCCTGAAGGGTCAGGATGAAGTCATGCGCCTCGGCTGCCCGTGCGGCAGCCTCGATCTCGGGCTGGGTGGCGCCGGGGCGGCCGTACAGGATGTTGTCGCGGGCCGAGCGGTTGAACATCGCCGTTTCCTGCGTGACCATGCCGATCTGGCGGCGCAGGCTTTCTTGGGTCACATGGCGAAGATCCTGCCCGTCGATGCGGATCGCGCCCTTTTCCACGTCGTAAAGACGCAGCAGCAGCGCGACCATGGTGGACTTGCCCGCGCCCGAGGCGCCGACGATGCCGACCTTTTCGCCCGCACGGATATGCAGGTCCACGTCCTGCAACCCGCCAGCATCGCGGCCATAGGCAAAGCCCACATGATCGAAGTCGACGCGCCCCGCGACGCGGTCCAGCGGCAGGGCGTCCGGCGCATCGGTCAGGGCATGGGGCGGGGACAGGGTCTTCATGCCGTCCTCGACCTCGCCCACGCTGCCCCAGATGCCCATCAGCGCCATGCTGACCCAGCCGGTCATCTGGCTCAGGCGCATGGCGATGGCGCCTGCCGCCGCCACGTCGCCCGGCGTGGCCTGGCCCTGCCGCCACAGCATGATCGACCCACCCACCAGGATCACGGGCAACACGCCCGCGATCACCATCAGCGACATCCGAAAGGTGCTGCTGACCACACCGAAATCCAGCGCCCGGTCGCGGAATCCGGCCATGGCGCCCAAGGCGGCGCGATCCTCGTGTTCGGCATGGGCAAACAGCTTGACGGTCTTGATGTTGGTGATGGTATCGACGACCTGGCCCGTGATCATCGCGCGGGCCGATGCGCGGGCACCCGATTTCGCCCGGATGCGCGGCAGGAAGAACTTGATCAGCACCAGATAGGACAACAGCCACAGGATCAGGGCCACCGCCCCCCAACCATCGACGGACACCAGAAACGCCGCCGATCCCAGGATCGAGGCCAGGGCAAAGGCCACCACGTTCACCATCTCGGATGCGACATCGGTGACGGCGCGGGCGGTCTGCATCTGCTTTTGCGCCAGGCGGCCCGCGAAGTCGTTGTCGAAGAAGGCGACCGAATGGCCCATCGTCCAGCGGTGGATGCGCGACAACACAAGGGGCAACACGTTCGGGCCGATGATCACGCTGGATGTGGCCGTGGACAGGCCGAAGATCACGGGACGCAGCAACAGGAAAAATCCTGCAAATGCCGCCACCAGAAGTCCGTTCTGGGACCAGAAGGCACCCGGATCGCCCGTGGCGATGGCATCGACCACCCAGCCCAGTAGCACCGCCGCCACGACATCCGCGACCCCGCCCAAGGCCGAGGCGATGGCGGCCAGCGTCAGCCCTCCGCCGGCCCCCGCCAGGCACCAGCGGAAAAAGGCCAGCAGCGTCGCGGGCGGCGGACCGTCGGCGGGGCGAAAGGCGTCGATCAGGCGGCCGAGGTGGTGGTGCAGGGTCATGGGGCCTCTCCGGCCAAAAGGGCGATGTCGATCAAGGCAGGGGCGGGCATGGCGAAGCCCGCGTCGATCCAGGCATCTTCAGCAGCTTTCAGGCCCCGGCCTAGGGCGGGGCCTTGTAGATGCGGTTGCAGGTCGGCGGCGGCGATGGGCAGCGGGCGGACGGCCTCCTGCGCAGCGGGCCAGCCGGGACGGAGGCCGGACGGGCCGGTCTGCACCAGCAGCGCAGCGCCATGGGCCAGATCGCCGTGCAGGCGATAGGCGATGCGGCCAAAGGACCAGTCGTTGGCCAAGGCGGTGACAAGGGTGCGATGGTCGCGCGCCTCGGACCGCGACAAGCGCAGGGCATGGGCCAGGTCTGCTTGCGACAACGCCGCAAGGCGCGCCAGCCAGGGGGCGGGGGATTGGAGCGCATAAAGCCGATCCGGCGTCGCATCCGGCAAGACCTTGTCCAGCACGCCCGTATCCTGCATCAGCCGGACGGCGGGCACCGGATCGGGGGCCATCAGCAGCTTGCGCAGTTCCTGCCCGATGCGTTCGCGCGAAATTCCGTCCAAGCCATCGCGCAAGCTTTGGCAGGCCGTCACGGCCGCAGGATCGGCGTCGCGGCCATACCAGGCGAGAAAGCGGAAAAACCGCAGGATGCGCAGGTAATCCTCGGCAATGCGCCGGGCGGGATCGCCCACAAAGCGCAACCGGCGGGCGCGCAGGTCGTCAAGGCCCGCAATTGGGTCGATGACCATGCCATGCCGGTCGGCGTAAAGCGCGTTCATGGTGAAATCGCGCCGCCGGGCGTCCCCGTCCAGATCGTCCGAAAAGGCCACGACTGCATGGCGTCCATCGGTTTCGACATCATGGCGCAGGGTCGTCACCTCGAACCCGCGCCCGTCGGCCACGACCGTCACCGTGCCGTGGTCGATGCCGGTCGGCACAGGCTTCAATCCTGCCCGTTCTGCAAGCCGCATCACGGCGTCGGGCGGCGCATCGGTGGCCAGGTCCAGATCGCCTACTGGTTCGCCCAGCAACGCGTTCCTGACCGCGCCCCCCACCAGCCAGGCGCGGTGCCCGCCGGCCTCGATGGCGTCGAAAACCGATTGCAGGGAAGGATCCCCCGTGACCTGGGCTGGAAGTTGCGTCACGCCCCCATCCTCTTGGCCAGGCTCAGCAGGATCCGCGCGGTCGCGCCCCACAAGTAGTATGGGCCAAAGGGCGCCGCGTGATAGCTGCGCCAGCCTTCGCGCCAGCGCCGGCGTTCCACGCGATAGCGAGAAGGATCGGCGACATGGGCAAAGGGCAGGGTAAAGGCTTCGTCCACCTCGCCCGGTTCGGGGCGGGGGTCGAAGGGGCCGCGGATGATGCCGATGACGGGGGTCACGGCAAAGCCTGTCACAGTTCGGTGGGGGGGTAGGGTGCCCAGCAGATCGACCTGCGCGGGATCCAGCCCCACCTCCTCCTGCGCCTCGCGCAGGGCGGCGGCAATGACGTCGGCATCCGCCGGATCGACCTTGCCGCCCGGCAGGGCGATCTGGCCGGGATGGTGGCGCAGCCCCGATGCGCGCTTGGTCAGGACCAGCCGGCCGTTGTCCTGATGGAACGCCGCCAGCACCCCCGCCGGACGCAGGTTGCCCGCAGGGGGTGCCACGTCCGGGTTCAGGTCGTAATCCGATGTCGGCCCCGCCGTGACGGACAGGGCCTGGCGCAGGCGATCCTCGGACCAGTCCGGGATCACTCGGCCGCCCTGTCGGACAGGGGCTGGCCGTCGGCATCCAACGTGGCTTCGAACCCCAGGCTTTGCGGGTCGAATTCGTAATGCGCGCCGCAGAACTGGCAATCGGCGGTGACGATGCCCGCATCCGTGGTCATATGCGCGATGTCCTTGGCCGAATAGATCGACAGCGTGTTGCGCACCCGGTCGGCAGTGCAGGAACAGCCGAATTCCACCCGCTGCGTGTCGAAGACGCGCGGTTCCTCCTCGTGGAACAGGCGCAGCAGCAGATCCGTGGGCCCGACCGAGGGGCCGATCAGTTCCAGCACTTCGACCGTGTCCAGCAACAGGTTGGCGCGGTTCCAATCCTCGGATTCGGCGCCTTGCAGGATGTCGGCGGCCTGGATCAGCCCGCCTTCACCGCTGCCGCCTTCGCCTTGCATGGAGGTGGCAGGCAAGGTTTGCAGCATCACGCCCCCGGCGCGCCAATGGCTGTCCTGGCCTGTCAGGCGCGACATTCCGCTGGCCAGCTGGAACCGGGTCGGCAACTGCTCGGATTGCGCGAAATAGGTTTGGGCGCAGGCCGACAGCGAACCGCCGGCAAGCGGCGTGATCCCCTGATAGGGCAGCGAGCCTTGGCCCTGGTCGATCAGGATCGCAAAATACCCCTCGCCCACCTGCTGAAAGGGCGGACGGTCGTCCAGGCGGTCGGCGTCAAAGCTGGCCCAGGCCCGGATGCGGGCGGGTGCGCCGTCGTGTTCGGGGGCATAATAATCGGCGGCCAGCGTGCGGATCGCGCCATTGCCGCGGACCTGCATGCTCAGCTTCCAGCGCAGCTTGACGGTCGGGCCGACGAGGGCCGCCAGCAGCGCCAGTTCGGCCACCATGGCACCCACGGGCGCGGGGTAATCGTGGCGCGACAGGATGTGGTCCAGCACCCCGTCTAGGCGCGCGACACGGCCGCGAATGTCCGAACGGTCCAGCTGGAACGGCAAAACCGTGTCGTCCCACGCGATCTGGTTGATCTTGCTCATGCGTTATTCCTGAAATCCTGGGCAGGCCCGCGCAGGGCGGGCCGGGTCGCGCCCAATATAGGATGTTTGCCGGCAATCCCAAGGGGGCGGCTTTCGCCCGTCCCATGGCTGCGCTAGAGGGGGCGCGAACGACCGGAGACCCCGATGATCCGCCGATACGGCCATCCCCCGCAACCCGGTCAGCGTCACAGGTTGCGCCCGGGCGCCTATGCCCTGCTGGTTCGCGACGGACGGCTGCTGCTGACCCACCAGTCCGCGCCGGAAGCCGAATTCCAACTGCCCGGCGGCGGCATCGATCCCGGCGAATCCGGGTTGCGCGCCCTGCACCGCGAGGTGTTCGAGGAAACCGGCTGGACCATCGGCAACGCCCGCAGGCTGGGCGCCTATCGCCGATTCGCTTTCATGCCGAATTATGGGCAATACGCCGAAAAGCTGTGCCACATCTGGATCGCCCGCCCGATCCTGCGCTTGTCCGCCCCGACCGAGTTGCATCACAGCGCCCGTTGGACCAGCCCACGTGCTGCCATGGACCTACTGGCCGACCCGGGCGCGCGAGCCTTCCTGGCCCGGTTCCGGCACGTGATCTAGCGGCCGGGCAGGGGCAGGGCTTCGGCGGGGGCCAGATATTCGATCAGCACCGCGGACATATCGTCCTGTCGTTCGCCCCGGCAATATTCCGACACCGACCAGGCCATGGATTCCAGGAACACATGGCCGCCCAGAAAGGCGTTGGTGCGCAGGATCGCCTCGACCCCGTCGTCGCCCAGCAGGCGGCCTGCGGGGCTCGTGGCCTCGGTGATGCCGTCCGAACAGATCAGCAGCCGGTCGCCCGGTTCCAGCATCAAGTCGATCTCGTCGAAGATCGGATTTTCGAAGACGCCGATGGGCATTCCGCCATTGCCCAAGGGACGGACGGTCCCGTCCGCGCGTTGCAGGACCGGATGGGGATGGCCCGCCTGCACCATCCGCAGCCGCCCCGTCGCATGGTTCAGATCGGCATAGATCATCGTGTAATAGGTGTCGGTCGCCATCTCCTCGAGCATCATGTTGTTGAAGAAATGCGCCAAGGCAGCCGGGCTGACTGCATCGGTCCCGGTTTGTGCTGCGCGCAGGGCGACGTTCTGGTCGGACGATCCCGACAGATGCACCGACAACTGCGCCGTCAGCAGCGCCGCCGTCACCCCATGGCCCGACACGTCCAGGGCGTATATGCCCACCCGGTCCTCTCCGATAGGGAAAAATCCCACCAGGTCGCCGCCGATATGGCCCGCAGGGCGCAGCAACAGCGACAGCTGGATCGACCCGAAACGGCCCGACCGCTGCTTGACCAGGCCTTGCTGCAGCTTCCGCGCCTCGGTCAGGTCGCGGTCGATGGCGGCCTGGGTGTCGCGCAACTGGTCCAGGGCCGTGCGAAGTCGGGCATTGCTGGCGCGCAAATCCTCCTCGACCCGCAGGATGCGTTCGCCGGCGGCCAGGCGCACCAGCAATTCCTGTTGGGTGACGGGCTTGGTCAGGAAATCGTCCGCCCCGGCCTCCAGTCCTCGGGCGATATCCTCGTTGTCCTGGGCCGAAGTCAGCAGCACGAAATAGCCGTAGTTGCGCCGTTCACCGGCCCGGAAGGCCCGGCACAGATCCAACCCGGATTCCATTCCCGCCCGGCCGGGAAGGGACCAGTCTGACAGGATGATGTCGGGTTCGTTCCGCTGGCACAGTTGCAGCGCGTCGGCGACCGACCCCGCCTCCATCACCTCGTAATGGGCGCGCTTCAGCTGGGTCGCGAAGATGCGCCGTTGCGCGGCATTGGGGCTGACAACCAGGACGCGCCGCGTCAGCCGGTTCGTGGACGGCTTGGCAAGAACAGGGGTCTGGCGATTCGCGCGTTTCATGCCAAGGTGATAACACCTTGGCGGTAAAGGCCCCGTTAAGCGCCAAGTCGATAGCCGAAGATCAGACCAGCAACTCGGCCAGAATTTCGTCGTTGGTGATGTCGCGGTAAACAAAGCCCGCGTGATCCAGCCGCGTCTTCAGCGCGGTCAGGTTCTGGGGCGCCGATGTTTCGATGCCGATCAGGATCGAGCCGAAGTTGCGCGCCGATTTCTTGAGATATTCGAACCGCGCGACGTCGTCGTCGGGACCAAGCAGTTCCAGGAAATCGCGCAGCGCGCCGGGACGTTGCGGCAGGCGCAGCACGAAATACTTCTTCACCCCGGCGAAGCGCTGGGCGCGTTCCTTGACCTCGGGCAGGCGCTCGAAGTCGAAGTTCCCGCCTGAGCAGACGCAGACCACGCGCTTGCCGGTCAGATCGCCCAGGTCGCCCAGCACGTCGATGGCAAGCGCGCCTGCGGGTTCCAGCACCACGCCCTCGGTGTTCAGCATCTCCAGCATGGTGATGCAGATGCGATCCTCGGGCGCCAGATACACGTCCTGGGGGCTGAAGCGGCGCAGCGCCTCGAAGGGCAGGGCGCCGATGCGGGCCACGGCGGCACCATCGACGAAATTGTCCACGGCAGGCAGGGCCACCGGTGCGCCCTGTTGCAGCGCGGCTTGCAGGCTGGCCCCGCCCAGCGGTTCTGCAAAGGCGAAGGACACATCCGGGGCCATGTCGGCAAAGTATCGCGTGATCCCGGCCGACAGTCCGCCCCCGCCCACGGGCAGCACCACCAGGTCGGGCGCGCCGCCCAGTTGTTCCAGTATTTCAAGGCCCACGGTCGCCTGCCCCTCGATCACGTCGGCCGAATCGAAGGGGGGCAGGAACTGCGCATCCTGCTGCGTGGCAAAGGCCTGGGATGCGGCCAGCGTCTGGTCGAAGTAATCCCCGGTCAGCACGATCTCGATCGCGTCGCCGCCAAAAATCTTGGTCTTGTCGATCTTCTGCCTGGGCGTCGTCACCGGCATGAAGATCGTGCCCCTGGCCCCGAAATGACGGCAGGCAAAGGCCACGCCCTGCGCGTGATTGCCCGCGCTGGCGCAAACGAAATGCGCATTCGCCGCCTGGCCCGGCACGACCCGCTTGCGCATCGCATTGAACGCGCCCCGCAGCTTGTAGCTGCGCACGGGGGTCAGGTCCTCTCGCTTGAGCCAGATCTCTGCCCCGAACTTGGCTGACAGGTGGTCGTTGCGCTGCAGGGGCGTCGGCTCGAACAGGTCGCGGATTGCGATTTCGGCGTTGCGGACCAGGGCGGCAAAGGAGGCAAGGTTTTCCATGCGCCTGCGCATGACGCGAAAGCGGGCGTTTGGCAAGGGGACGCGGTCTGCGGCCCTTGTGACACCGCGCCATCTGCCTTATGGCCCCGGAAACTTTGCCGAAGGGTTAACCGCATGTCTGACGCGCCGAAAAAAGTCGTCCTTGCCTATTCGGGCGGGCTGGATACCTCGATCATCCTGAAATGGCTGCAGACCGAATACGGCTGCGAGGTGATCACCTTCACCGCCGACCTGGGCCAGGGCGAGGAACTGGAACCGGCGCGCGCCAAGGCCGAACTGCTGGGCATCGCGCCGGAAAGCATCCACATCGAGGATCTGCGCGAGGAATTCGTGCGCGACTTCGTGTTCCCCATGTTCCGCGCCAATGCGCTGTACGAGGGGCTGTATCTGCTGGGCACCTCGATTGCGCGTCCGCTGATTTCCAAGCGGCTTGTGGAACTGGCCCACCAGCACGGGGCGGATGCGGTGGCCCATGGCGCGACCGGCAAGGGCAACGATCAGGTGCGGTTCGAACTGTCGGCCTATGCGCTGGATCCGTCGATCAAGGTCATCGCGCCCTGGCGGCTGTGGGATCTGACCAGCCGCACCAAGCTGATCGAGTTCGCCGAACAGAACCAGATCCCCATCGCCAAGGACAAGCGCGGCGAGGCGCCCTTCAGCGTGGACGCGAACCTGCTGCACACCTCCAGCGAGGGCAAGGCGCTGGAAAATCCCGCCGAGGCCGCCCCCGATTACGTTTATCAGCGCACCGTGAACCCCGAGGATGCGCCGGACCAGCCGGAATTCGTGGAAATCACCTTTGAACGCGGCGATGCGGTGGCGATCGACGGTCAGGCGCTGTCGCCCGCCACGATCCTGACCCGGTTGAACGAGTTGGGTGGCAAGCATGGCATCGGCCGGCTGGACTTCGTGGAAAACCGCTTCGTCGGCATGAAGTCGCGCGGCATCTATGAAACGCCGGGCGGCACGATCCTGCTGGAAGCCCATCGCGGGATCGAGCAGATCACGCTGGACAGCGGGTCGGGCCACCTCAAGGACAGCCTGATGCCGCGCTATGCGGAACTGATCTATAACGGCTTCTGGTTCAGCCCCGAACGCGAGATGCTGCAGGCGCTGATCGACAAGTCGCAGGAACACGTGTCGGGCACCGTGCGGCTGAAGCTTTACAAGGGGCTGGCCACCTGCGTCGGCCGCTGGTCGGACCAGTCGCTTTATTCCGAGGCCCATGTCACCTTCGAGGACGACGCGGGCGCCTATGACCAGAAGGACGCGGCGGGCTTCATCCGCCTGAACGCGCTGCGCCTGAAGCTGGTCGCGAACCGCAACGCGCGGAACAGGTAAGCCGCCCGCATCACGGACAAAGGGCCGCGGCACCCCCGCGGCCTTTTCTTTTGCGCGGCCCTGTCCCACAGTGGCCGGGTCCAGCAGAAGGCCCGCCGCATGACCGCCCCCGCAACCGATCGTCCCGCCCGCATCAGCATCGTCACCGTCAGCGACCGCGCCGCCCGCGGCGAATACGAAGACAAGGGCGGCCCCGGCGCCGAGGCCTGGCTGCGCGACGTGGTAACCTCGCCCATGCAGATCAGCCAGGTGATCATCCCCGACGGGCGCGAGGGCGTGGCCGCGACCCTGCGCGAACTGGTCGAGGGCGGGGCCGACCTGATCCTGGTCACCGGCGGCACCGGTCCCGCCCCCCGCGACCAGACGCCCGAGGCGGTGATGGACGTGGCCGAAAAGGAACTGGAAGGCTTTGGAGAGGAAATGCGCCGCGCGTCCTTGCGCGAGGTGCCGACCGCGATCCTGTCGCGTCAGACGGCGGTGATCAGGGACGCGACGCTGATCATTACCTTGCCGGGGAAGCCTGCGGCGATTGCAACGTGCTTGAACGCGGTCTTTGCGGCGGTGCCTTATTGTCTGGATCTGATCGGGGCGGCGAGGGTAGAAACGGATGCGGGAAAGGTGAAGGCGTTTCGACCGGGAACAGAGTGAAAGCGTGAATAAGTATGCGCCTTTGTCTTAGATCGTTATCCCAAGTTTGGTGCTTAACTCTTGTTTCATATATGCTACTGCAATGTCTTTCATTACGCTTAAACCAACACCTCCCACCTTTGCGGCAGAATCCTTTGTTTTCTGCCATATTCCTTCGTCTCTGATTGATGTTAGATAGTCGTGGCCTTGGTTTGTAATGCGGAATACACCTTTATTTACTTCTTGAAAAAACCCTGCATCCGTAAGCCACTTAGCATGCATGTGACGCTTTAAGTCGTCATTGGAGGGACTCATATGTAGAGGCGCAAGAAGGAAAGGCTGATTGCTTTCCTCCGCTTCAAAGAGCAAGGATCGAATAAAATCGTCATCGCGTTTCAATTATTTTCTCCTTCAACTTAGTCATTTAGCGATGGTGACGCAGAGTGCGATAAAGTTACTACAATATTCACCCCAACCACCCCACCACAATCGGCGCAATGACCGCTGTCAGCACCGCGTTCAGCCCCATCCCGATCCCCGAGAACGCGCCTGCCGTCTCGTTCACCTGAAACGCCCTTGCCGTCCCAATTCCATGTGCGGCGACCCCCACGGCGAAGCCGCGCGCGCGCCAGTCCCTTACCCGCAGCACGTTCAGCAGGGGCGTCACGATGATGGCCCCGAAAATGCCGGTCAGAAGGACCAAGGCGGCGGTCAGGGTCGGCTGGCCGCCGATCCGCTCGGCGATGCCAATGGCGACGGGGGCGGTGGTGGACTTGGGCGCGAGCGAGGCGAGGACCGGGCCGCTGATCCCGAAGGCGCGGGCGATCAGCAGGGCCGACACGATCGCCACGCCCGATCCCACGACCAGACCTGCCAGCATCGGCCAGGCGGCGCGGCGCACGCGGGGCAAGTTGTCATAGAGCGGCAGGGCCAGGCAGACCGTGGCGGGGCCAAGCATGAAATGCACGAACTGCGCGCCCTCGAAATAGGTGGCGTAATTGGTGCCTGTCGCGCCCAGCAGCGCCGCCAGCAGGATCACCGCGATCAGCACCGGATTGGCCCAGCTTTGCCGCCCCGCTGCGCGAAACAGCGCGTCGCCGATCACATAGGCCACCAGCGTCGCGGTCAGCCACAGCAGCGGCCCTTGGGCCAGATAGGACCAGATCAGCGCCGGGTCAGTCATCCCTCGCCCCCTTCAGTGCCGAAGGATCGACCGTCCCCGTCCACCGTGCCACCCACTGGAAGGCCAGCGCCCCCGCCGCGATCGCCAGCACCGTGGACCCCATGATCGCAAGCGCAAGCCCGATGCCATGTTCCTGCAGCACCGGCAGGTGGGCCACGACACCCACCCCCGCAGGCACGAAGAACAGCGACAGATGCGACAGCAGGCCCTGGGCAGTCGGCCTCAGCCGCGCGGCAAGCGCCGGGCGCAGGATGCAGGCCGCGACCAGCAGGCAGAGCCCCACGACCGGGCCGGGCAGGGGCAGGTCCAGGGCGCGGGACAGGATCTCTCCGACCAGCTCAAAGGCCAGAATCAGGGACAGGGCGGTGATCATGGGCCAATGGTAGCAAGAAACCGCCCGTCGACTAGGCCGATCTTGTGGAAAGTGTGTTGCGTTGCGCCAGATATAGCGCGGACAGGTTGACTCGGACCCCTGTCATGCGACAATCGGCATAAGAACAAAAAGGAACCACTGCTTGCGCTTCGACCGTCTGCGACTGAACGGCTTCAAAAGCTTCGTGGACCCGACCGACCTGGTCATCCGCGAGGGGCTGACGGGCGTGGTCGGCCCGAACGGCTGCGGCAAGTCGAACCTGCTCGAGGCGCTGCGTTGGGTCATGGGCGAGAACCGCCCCACCGCCATGCGCGGCGAGGGGATGGAGGACGTGATCTTCGCGGGCACCGCCCGCCGTTCGGCCCGCGCCCATGCCGAGGTCGTGCTGACGGTGGACAACCGCGACCGCCTGGCCCCTGCGGGTTTCAACGACAATGACCAGTTCGACATCGTGCGCCGGATCACCCGCGACGCGGGGTCGGCCTACAAGATCGGCGGCAAGGACGTGCGGGCGCGCGACGTGCAGATGCTGTTCGCCGATGCCTCGACCGGGGCGCACAGCCCGGCCCTGGTGCGGCAGGGCCAGATCAGCGAACTGATCAGCGCCAAGCCCCGGTCCCGTCGCCGGATCCTGGAGGAGGCGGCGGGGATCAGCGGGCTTTATCAGCGCCGCCACGAGGCCGAACTGAAGCTGAACGGGGCGGAAGCGAACCTGACGCGCGTCGATGATACGCTGGACCAGTTGTCCACCCAGGTCGTGTCGCTGACCCGGCAGGCCCGCACCGCCGCGCGATACCGCGACATCGGCGCGGCGCTGCGCCTGGCCGAGGGGGCGCTGCTTTATCGCCGCTGGTCCGAGGCCGAGGCGGCGCGGCTGGCCGCAGCCGAGGCGCTGACAACGGCGATCCGCGATGCGGGCGCCGCCGAGGCGGCATCGCGTGAGGCGGCTGCGCGGCGAGAGGCGGCGGACGCGGCCCTGCCCGCGTTGCGCGAGGAAGAACAGGTCGCCGCAGCCATCCTGTCGCGCATCCTGGTCGAACGCGAGGCCCTGGATGACGACGATGCGCGTGCCGCGCAGGCCGTCATTGGCCTGCAGGCGCGCATCGCCCAGCTTGCCCATGACATCGACCGGGAAGAATCGCTGAACCGCGATGCCGGCGAGGTGGTCGAACGGCTGGCTGCCGAGAAAGCCGCGTTGGAGCACGCCGCCCAGGGCCATGACGACCGCCTGGACGCTGCCGCCCATGCTGCCGAAGAGGCTGCCGAGGCGCTGCGCGAGATCGAGGCGCGGCTGGCGGAACTGACCGACGAGGCCGCCCGGCTGGCGGCGCAACATCAATCGGCGGAACGGCTGGTGGCGGATTTGCGTGCCATGCTGGCCCGGTCCGAACGCGCCGCCGCCGACGCACAGGCCGGTGCCGACCGCGCGGCCGAGGCCGGCGCCGCAGCCGAAGAAGCACTTGCCGTGGCGGAACAGGCGCAGGAAGCCGCCGCCGGGCGCGCCGAAGCCGCCGAGGACGCGCTGGCCGCCGCCGAGGCCGCCCGCACCGAGGCCGAGGCGGTCGAATCCGCCGCCCGCATCGCACGGGCCGAGGCAGAGGGTGAGGCCGGTGCGCTTGCCGCTGAAATGGCCGCATTGCGGCGGCTGGTGGAACGCGGTGGCTCCGGGGGCAGGGCGATCCTGGACAAGGTCGCGGTCGCCAGGGGCTACGAGCTTGCCCTTGGCGCGGCGCTTGGTGACGATCTGCGGATGGGACTGGCCGGAATGGGCGAAAGCGGCTGGCATCTGCTGGCCGCCTGGGACGATCCGCAGCCCTTGCCGGACGGCGCGGACGCCCTTTCGCTTCATGTCGATGGTCCCGATGTTCTGGCGCGACGGTTGTCTCAGGTGGGGCTTGTTGCGGATGCCGCTGCGGCCGACCTCTTGCAATCCGCGTTGCAGCCCGGCCAGCGTCTGGTCACGCCTGCGGGCGATCTGTTCCGCTGGGACGGGATGCGGGTCATGGCGAGCGAGGCCTCGTCCACCGCTGCGCTGCACCTGCAAAAGGTGAACCAGCTTGCGGAATTGGCGGAACAGGCCGCCGAAGCCGAGGCCCGGGCCGATGTCGCCATCCAGGCGCATGAGGACGCGCGGGCCGTCCTGTCGGACGCCACGGCGACCGAGAAATCCGCCCGCGATGCCCGGCGCGACGCCGAACGGAGCCTGTCGGATGCGGCCCGCGCCCTGACGCGAACGGAATCGGATCTGTCGATGGCCCGCAGCCGTGCTGAATCGGCACGCGCGGAACTGGCCCGGCATGGGGCGGATGCCGATGACGCGCGCGGCCGTTTGGCCCAAGCCTGCGCGGCATTGGCGGAATTGCCTGATCGGGACGATGCGGCCGCAGCCCTGGACCATGCCCGCACCGGGGTCGAGGCCGCGCGGATCGCCACCATGGCGCGCCGCGCGGCCCTTGACGAATTGCGCCGCGAGGGCAGCGACCGTTCCCGGCGCCTGCACCAGATCGCCAAGGACCAGGCCGGCTGGACGCAGCGGCTGGAACAGGCCGTGACGCGCGCCGCCGAACTGATCGACCGGCGCGACGCCGCGACGGACGACCTGGCCCAGGCGCAGGCACAGCCCGCCTTGCTGGCTCAACGCCGTTCCAGCCTGGCGGAACAGGAAGCGCAGGCGACGGCGCGATTGTCCGACGCCCGCGATGCCCTGTCTGCCGCCGAGGATGGGGCCCGCAGTGCCGCCCATGCCGAACGGGAAGCCGAGCGTGCCGCATCCGAGGCCCGCGAAGCCCGCGCCATGCGCGAGGCCCGAACCGAGGCCGCCCGCGACGCGGAAGCCGCCGCCCGCCAACGCATTCAGGAAGAGGCCGAGACGACGCCGCAGGCGTTGCTGGCCTCACTGGGGCAGATCGACCCGGATACGCCCGCCGCCGCACTTGACGACCGGATCGCCCGGTTGCGCACGCAGCGCGACGGATTGGGCGCGGTCAACCTGCGCGCCGAGGAAGACAAGCGAGAGCTGGAAGCCGAGCGCGACCGGCTTGCGACTGAGAAGACCGATCTGGAAGACGCGATCCGCACGCTGCGCGCGGGCATCACCAGCCTGAACCGCGAAGGGCGCGAACGGCTGCTGGCGGCTTTCGATGCGGTGAACGCGAATTTCACCACGCTGTTCACCACCCTGTTCGGCGGCGGAGAGGCGCGGCTGGTGCTGGTCGAATCCGACGATCCGCTGGATGCGGGACTGGAAATCCTGTGCCAGCCTCCGGGCAAGAAGCTGTCCACCTTGTCGTTGCTGTCCGGGGGCGAGCAGACCCTGACCGCCATGGCGCTGATCTTTGCGGTGTTCCTGGCCAACCCCGCCCCCATCTGCGTGCTGGACGAGGTGGACGCGCCGCTGGACGACGCCAATGTCAGCCGCTTCTGCGACCTGCTGGATGCAATGACGCGGCGCACCGATACGCGTTTCCTGATCATCACCCACCACGCCGTCACCATGGCGCGCATGGACCGGCTGTTCGGCGTGACCATGGTCGAACAGGGCGTCAGCCAGCTTGTCAGCGTGGACCTGAAGCGCGCCGAGGCTCTGGTCGCGTGACAGATGCCTTGCTAGGCTGCCGCGCGAATCCGAGCCATACGAGGGACATCATGAGCATCGAAGCGATCCTGGCCGACAAGGGCATCACCCTTCCCGCAGCCCCTGCGCCCGCCGCGAACTATGTGCCCTTTGTGCAGACCGGCAACCTGGTCTTCGTGTCCGGCCAGATCAGCCAGGACGAGGGCGGATTGATCAAGGGCCGCCTGGGCGACGGCATGACGGTCGAGGAGGGCGCCGCCGCCGCGCGCCGCTGCGGGCTGTCGCTGATCGCGCAACTCAAGGCTGCCGTGGGCGATCTGGACCGCATGAAGCGCGTGGTCAAGCTGACGGGCTTTGTGAATTCCACCCCGGATTTCACCGACCAGCCCAAGGTGATCAACGGCTGTTCCGACCTGATGGTCGAGGTGTTCGGCGACGCAGGCCGCCATGCCCGCGCCGCCGTGTCCGCCGCAGCCCTGCCCCTGGGCGTCGCGGTCGAGGTCGAAGCCATCTTCGAGGTGGCGTGATGGCGCTGCCCGCCGCCTTTCTGACAAAGCCGATCGCCCATCGCGGCCTGCACGGCCTTGGCATTCCCGAAAACAGCCTTGCCGCCGCGCAAGCCGCCATTGACGCGGGCTATGGGATCGAACTGGACATCCAGCCCGCCCGCGACGGCACGCCGATGGTGTTTCACGATTACGACCTCGCGCGGCTGACGGGCAGCCAGGGCCTTGTCACGGATTTCGCCCCCGATTCCCTGGCGGTCCGGCGTCTGATGGGGACCGACCACCCTATCCCGACCCTGCGGCAGTTCCTGGATCTTGTCGCGGGGCGCGTGCCCCTGCTGATCGAGATCAAGGACCAGGATATGTCGCTTGGCCCTGACATCGGGCGGCTGCACGAAAGGGTGGCGGATGTCCTGCAAGGCTATGGCGGGGCGGTTGCCGTGATGTCCTTCAACCCCCATGTGGTCGCGGCCTTTCACAAGCTGGCCCCTGCCATCCCTGTCGGCCTGACGACCTGCGGCTACGCCGAGCAGGACTGGCCCGGCATCCCCGAGGAAACCCGCAGCCACCTCGCGGGGATCAACGATTTCGACCAGTCGGGCGCCTGCTTCGTGTCCCATGACAAGCACGACCTTGCCAATCCGCGCCTTGACGCGCTGAAGGCGCAAGGGGTGCCAGTCTTGTGCTGGACGATCCGCAGCGCAGCCGAGGAGGCATTGGCCCGTCGCGTTGCGGAGAACATCACCTTCGAGGGCTATCGGGCCGCGTCCTAGCCGGGGGTTTCACACCCCCGGACCCCCGTGGGATATTTGGGCCAAGATGAAAGTCCCCGGCTTTTCTGAACAGGCAGCCGCTGACAAACCTGTCCCGAGCGCCTAGCTTTGCCCCATGAACGCGCTGACCCTGAACACCCATCCCGCCATCGCCGCGATCCCGCCCGACACTTGGGACGCGCTTGGCGACGGCAATCCCTTTACCACGCATCGCTTTCTGCTGGCCTTGGAGGAATCCGGGTCGGTAGGGCGGGGGACCGGCTGGCAACCCTTGCACGTCACGCTCGAGGCAGAGGGCAAGGTGGTGGGTGCGGCGCCGCTCTATGCCAAGTCCCACAGCCAGGGCGAATACATCTTCGACCACGCCTGGGCCGAGGCTTATGCACGCGCGGGCGGGCGCTATTACCCGAAATTGCAGGCGGCGGTGCCATTCACCCCCGTCACCGGCGCCAGGCTGCTGACGCGCGATCCTGCCATGCGCCAATCGCTGCTGGCGGGTCTGACGCGGGTCGCGGAACGGGGCGGGGCGTCGGGGGTCCATGTGACCTTTTGCACCGAAGCCGAAGCAGAGGCGGGGGCCGGGATCGGCTTTCTGCCTCGCGTCACCCAGCAGTTTCATTGGCTGAACCGAGGTTACGGCAGCTATGACGATTTCCTGGCCGCGCTGTCGTCTCGCAAGCGCAAGGATTTGCGCAAGGAACGCAGCAAGGCGCAGGCGTTCGGCGGCACGATCCGGCACCTGACGGGCGACGACCTGCGGCCCCATCATTGGGATGCCTTCTGGGCCTTCTACCAGGATACCGGCAGCCGCAAATGGGGGCGGCCTTATCTGACGCGCGCGTTTTTCGACCACCTGCACCAGACGATGCGAAACGACATCCTGCTGGTCCTGGCAGAACGTGACGGACAGCCCGTTGCAGGGGCGCTGAACTTCCTGGGGCCGGACGCCATCTATGGCCGCTATTGGGGCTGCGTCGAGGATCACCCGTTCCTGCATTTCGAACTGTGCTATCACCAGGCCATCGACGTGGCCATCGCGCGCGGCCTGTCGCGGGTCGAGGCCGGCGCCCAGGGCGAACACAAGCTGGCGCGCGGATATGAACCGGTCGCCACCCATTCTCTGCACTGGGTTGCCGACGAAGGCTTTGGGCGTGCCCTGGCCGATTATCTGGACCGCGAACGCGACGCCATGGGCGATGAGATCGAGGCCCTGGCCGGGTTCACCCCCTTCCGCAAGGAAGGCTAGACCGGCAGGCTGCCCCGCCGGTCCCGAATGGATCGGGTGATCAGGCCTTTTCCAGCAGCCCCTCGCCCGCGCTGACAGTGCATTGACCGGGGCTGTCCTCGACCTGCAGAACCTCGATCTCTCCGTCCTTCAGCAGCGCGGCAAAGCGTTTGCAGCGGCCGTGAAGTCCTGCGGGAGGAGCGTCGAAATTCAGCCCGAGCGCCTTCGTCAGGCTGCCGTCGGCATCCGCCAGAACCTCGATCCCGGCCGTATCGGCACCAGTGGATTTGGCCCAGGCATCGGCCACGAAGGGATCGTTCACGGTCATGCAGACGATCCGGTCAATGCCCTTGGCCCGGAAGGCGTCGGCATTGCGCACGAAGCTGGGCATATGGGCATTGGTGCAGGTGCCGGTAAAGGCGCCCGGCACGCCGAACAGGGCGATGCGGCCCCGGGACAGATCGGCGCTGTCCACGGCTTCGGGACCATTCGCGCCCACGCGCAGCATCTTGCCCTGCGGCAGCTTGTCTCCGACGGTGATGGTCATTCCTGTTCCTCCTGAATTGCAACGGATTCGCGGCGACTATAGGGTGCGGCCCCAAGACAGGCCAGCGTGCGGGGACCGGCATGAAGATCGTGATCGTGGGGGCGGGACAGGCGGCGGCGTCCATGGCGGCGCGGCTGCGCGCCAAGGGCCATGGGGACGAGATCGTCGTGGTCGGTGCCGAGCCTTCGCCTCCTTATCAGCGCCCGCCCTTGTCCAAGGCCTATCTGCTGGGACAGATGGGGTTGGACCGCCTGGCGTTGCGGTCACCGGAATGGTGGGACGACCAGCGGATCACCCTGCGCCCGGGCGAGACCGCGACGGCTGTCGATCCGGCACGACGCATCGTCACGACCGGCACGGGTGAGATCGGCTATGACGCCCTGGCCCTGACCACCGGCGCGTCGGCCCGCCGCCTGCCCGCCGCCATGGGGGGCGATCTGCCCGGCGTTCATGTGATCCGCAACCTGGCCGATGTGGACGCGCTTGCCCCGCAGATGCAGCCGGGCCGCCACCTGATCGTGATCGGCGGCGGCTATATCGGGCTGGAGGCTGCGGCCGTTGCTCGCAAGCTGGACCTGGCGGTGACGGTGATCGAGGCCGCGCCGCGCATCTTGGGCCGGGTCGCTGCCGTCGAAACGGCGGACATGATCCGCGCCTTGCATCTGGGCCACGGGGTGCAGATCCTGGAAAACACCGGCATCTCGCATATCACTGGCACGGACCGCGCAACGGGGGTGGCGCTGAACGACGGCCGCGAACTGCCTTGTGACCTGATCGTCACGGGCATCGGCGTGCTGCCGGAAACGGACCTGGCCCAGACTGCCGGGCTGGTGCTGGACAACGGGATCGCCACCGATGCTTGGGGCCGGACATCGGATCCGGCGATCTGGGCTGCGGGCGATTGCGCAAGCTTTCCCTGGCAGGGTAGACGCCTGCGACTGGAAAGCGTGGGCAATGCCATCGACATGGCCGAGGCCGTGGCCGACAATATCCTGGGGGCTGACGAACCTTATCACCCCAAGCCATGGTTCTGGTCGGACCAGTTCGACGCCAAGCTGCAGATCGCGGGCCTAGGAACCGGCCATGACCGGATTGTCACGAGGGTGGGGGATGGCCAGCACGGCGGGTCGGTCTGGTATTTCCGCGACGGATCCCTGATCGCCGTGGATGCGCTGAACGACGCTCGCGCCTTTATGATCGGCAAGCGCCTGATCGAAGCGGGCCGCAGCCCGGACCCCGACGCCATTGCCACGGCGGCCAACCTCAAGACGCTGCTTGCCTGATGCCTCTTCTTTACGGAAATATCCTGGGGGGCACGGGGGGCAAGGCCCCCCGCCGTCGCGGGACGCCAGCATGAGGATTGTCGGGGGTACCCTGCGCGGGTTGAAGCTGGCCGATGTCGGTACGGGCGACGCAGCTGCCCATCTGCGTCCCACGACCGACCGCGTGCGCGAGGCGATCTTCAACCTGCTAGTCAACGGCAGCCATGGCAATCCGGTCCCCGGCGCACGGGTTCTGGACCTGTTCGCAGGCACGGGCGCCCTGGGGCTGGAGGCGCTGTCGCGCGGGGCGGCCTGGACCAGCTTTGTCGAGGATGGCGCCAGGGCGCAGGCTTTGATCCGCAGCAACATCGCCAAGGCCCGCGCGGCGGATGCGACCGCGTTGCTGCGCCACGATGCCACGCGGCTGGGCGCCAATCGCGAGGCGGCCTATGGGCTGGTGTTCCTTGATCCCCCTTACGCGCAGGGCTTGGGGGAACGGGCCATCGCCTCGGCCCTGGCGGGGGGCTGGGTCGCCCCCGGCGCGGTGGTGGTGTGGGAGGAAAGAAGACCCCCCCTGATCCCCAGCCCGCTGATCCCCATCGACCAGCGGCGGTATGGCGACACGGTGGTCACGCTGGCCCGGATGCCCGGGGCCTAGCGCGGATGTGATTCCGCCCGCGCTTTCCCTGGCTGCCCGATTGCGCCAGTCTGCCCAGGCAAGCCGCAAAGGAGGTTTCGATGACCGCATCCATCCGCCGGGGCCTTGGCCTCAGCCCCGTCCTGTTCGCCTTGGCCTTTGGCGCCTATGCCCAGGAACCGGGACATGATCACGCGGGCCATGGCGCGCCGGACGATGCCGCAGCGGCCTATGAGGCCGTGATGCAGAAGATGCATGGCGACATGGCCATGGAATCCTCTGGCGACGCGGATGTCGATTTCGTGCGCGGCATGATTCCGCATCACCAGGGCGCCATCGACATGGCCAAGGTTGCCCTGGAACATGGCGACGACCCGGAAATCCGCGCCCTGGCCGAAGAAGTCATCGCCGCACAGGAAGCCGAGATCAAGATGATGCAGGACTGGCTGAAGAAAAACGGCCACTCCCAATAGGCATCACGCCGGCTCCGCCAGCACCCGCGCGGCCGCGGCCAGTCCCCCCGGCCCGTGCGGGATGCCAAGCGCCGTCATGCCCGCCTGCATCGCGCCAAGCGCCGCCAGGATCATCCCCGCATTGGCATGGCCCATATGGGCCACCCGCAGCGCGTTTTCCGGCTGATCGGCCCCCAGGCCCACGCCCAGCGTCACGCCGCAATGCGCCGCCGTCCAGGACCGCAGCCCGTCCGCCCCCGGCAGAACCATCGCCGTGACCGAGGACGCGCGCGCCGCCGGGTCGCCGACCGACAAGCGGATGCCCGTATCCCCCTCGCCCCATCCGTCGGCCGCCGCCCAGACGGCGCGGGCCAGGGCCGCGTGGCGGGCCCAGACGGCGAACAGGCCTTCCTCGTCCAGGATCATCCGCATCGCCTCGTCCAGGGCGAAGATCTGCTGGACCGGCGGCGTGCCGCCCCAGAACCGCCACAGCGCCTCGGCATTGGCGCGGGCGTGCCAGTCCCAGTAAGGGGTCGTCAGGCGGGTGCGCCCGCGCGCGGCCGCCTTGTCGGAATACCACACGAAGCAGGTGCCGGGCGGGCACATCATGCCCTTCTGGCTGGCCGCGATCAGCACATCGACGCCCCAGTCGTCCATCATCATCGGCGCGCAGCCCAGCGATGCGATGGCATCCACCACCAGCAAGGCAGGGTGGTCGCCCATGGCGTCGCGCAGGGCGGGAATGTCGGCCATGATCCCGGTCGCGGTGTCGATTTGGCAGACCATCACCGCCTTGATCGCGCCGGCCCTGTCCTCGGCCAGCCTGCTTGCCAGCAGGTCCGGGTCGGCGGGCAGGCTGCCGAAGTCCAGCCGCTCCACCGCTACGCCCATCGCCTCCATCTGCTGCGCCCAGGACCGCCCGAAATGGCCCGAGGTCAGCGCCAAGGCCTGGTCGCCGGGGTTGAACAGGTTGGCGCCCGCAGCCTCCCATGCGGCATGGCCGTTGCCGATATAGGGGGCCAGATGCGCCTGCGTCCCCGCGAGCCGCTTCAACTGCGCCATCACGGTCAGGTTCAGGTCGGCCAGTTCGTCGCCATAAATATCGGGCGAGGCGCGATGGGCTGCGCGCAGCACCCGGTCGGGGACGGGCGAGGGGCCGGGAATGGCGATCACGGGGCGACCTGCGGCAAGGCTCATGGCGTTCATCTGTCCTTCACATCCTGCAAAATCGCTAGTGCCCGCGCGGGCGAAGGTCAACGCCCCTTAGCGCCCTGCCTTGCCGCCGGGGCCTGGGTCGGGCTAAGGCTGGAACCAACCCGGACCGGTAACGAAAGGCGCGCCTGCCCGTGACCCCATCCCCGACCCAACCAAGCGCCACCGGCCTTTTGCGCCGGTTCTGGACCGATTACCTGCGCATCCACCGCGCCAGCATGGCGGGGGCATTCGCGCTGATGACGCTGGAAGGGTCCACGCTTGCGCTGATTTCCTGGATGCTGAAGCCCTTGTTCGACCGGGTCTTCGTGGGCAAGGAAGCGGGTGCGATCTGGTGGGTCGGCAGCGCGATCATGGGGATTTTCCTGCTGCGCGCGGTGACGCTGATCGCCAGCCGGTCGCTGCTGTCGCGCATCTCGCTGGGGATTTCCACGGGCATGCAGCGCGACCTGCTGGCCCATGTCATGACGCTGGACGGGCGGTTCTTCCAGGCAAACCCGCCCGGCGCGATGATTGAACGCATCCAGGGCGACACCATCGCCGTCCAGGGCGTCTGGGCCACGATCCTGACCAGTGCCACGCGGGATGCGATATCCTTGGTCATGCTGTTCGCGGTGGCGGTCAGCATCGACCCGCAATGGACGCTGGCCGCCCTGATCGGCGCGCCCATCCTGATCCTGCCCGCCGCCATGGTGCAGCGCTACATCCGCCGCAAGGTGCGCCAGAACCGCGCTAATGCCAGCGCCCGCGCCACCCGACTGGACGAGGTGATGCACGGCATCGCCTCCATCAAGCTGAACCGGGCCGAAGACGACCAGACCCGCCGTTTCGCTGACATCGTCGCCCGCATCCGCCAGTCCCAGGTCAAAGTCGCCGCGATGGGCAGCGTCGTCCCCGCCCTGACCGACATCGTCACGGGCCTGGGCTTTGTCGCCGTTCTGGCCCTGGGCGGGCGCGAGGTGATGGCGGGCGAACGCAGCATCGGCGATTTCATGTCCTTTTTCACCGCGCTTGCGCTTGCCTTTCAGCCCATGCGGCGGCTGGGCGGGCTGGCAGGCACCTGGCAGACGGCCGCGGCCAGCCTGGAGCGGATTTACCAGGTGTTTGACATCCAGCCGCGAATCCGGTCGGGCGCGCGCCTCCAGCCGCCCGCCGAAACCACGATCCGCTTCCAGGATGTCTGGCTGTCCTATGACGACAAGCCCGTCTTGCAGGGTCTGGACTTTACCGCCGAGGCGGGCAGGACCACGGCGCTTGTGGGGCCGTCCGGCGCGGGAAAATCGACCACGTTCAACCTGCTGACCCGGATGGTGGATCCCGACCGTGGCCAGGTCACGATTGGCGGAGTCGCGGTGCAGGATTTCGACCTCTGCGTGCTGCGCGACCAGTTTTCGACCGTGGCGCAGGATTCCGCGCTGTTTGATGAATCGCTGCGCGACAATATCCTGATGGGGCGCCCGGGTGCCGACGATGCCGCCTTGTCGCGGGCCATGGACGCGGCCCATGTCAGCGATTTCGTGGGCGCCTTGCCCAGGGGCCTGGACAGCCCGGCAGGTCCGCGCGGATCGGCCCTGTCGGGGGGGCAGCGCCAGCGCATCGGCATCGCCCGCGCCATCCTGCGCGACGCGCCCGTGCTGCTGCTGGACGAGGCGACGAGCGCCCTGGACACCGCCAGCGAACGGCTGGTGCAGGCGGCGCTGGAAACGCTGTCTGAGGGGCGGACGACGCTGGTCATCGCGCACCGCCTGTCCACCATCCGCAACGCCGACAAGATCGTGGTGATCGAGCAGGGCCGGGTTGTGGAACAGGGCGATCATGCCCAGTTGATGGCCCAGGGCGGCGCCTATGCCCGCCTTGTCGCCCTGCAATTCGGAGAAAGCCAATGACCCGCCAGATCATCCGCGTCACAGGCGACGACCGCGTGGCCTTTCTGCAAGGGCTGGTCAGCAACGACGTGAATCGCGCGCCCTGCTGGGCCGCGCTGCTGACACCGCAGGGCAAGTATCTGGCCGATTTCCTGATCCTGCCCGATGGCGATGCGCTGCTGATCGACGTGGACGCCCGCTTGGCCGATGACCTGATCCGCCGCCTGGGGATGTACAAGCTGCGGTCCAGGGTTGCCATCGAGCCTGTCGCCCTGACGGTCGCACGCGGCACCGGGCCTGCGCCAGAAGGGGCCATCGCCGATCCCCGGCACCCGGCGCTTGGCTGGCGGTCCTATGGCGGCACGGGCGACGACGGCACCGATTTCGATGCCATCCGCGTGGAACAGGTGATCCCCGAAACCCTGGTCGAACTGATCCCGAACGAGACCTTTATCCTGGAGGCAGGGTTCGAACGCCTGCACGGCGTCGATTTCCGCAAGGGCTGCTATGTCGGCCAGGAGGTCACGGCCCGGATGAAGCACAAGACCGAGCTGCGCAAGGGCCTGACCCGCCTGCGGATCGAGGGCGAGGCGCCGGTCGGCACGCCGATCATGGCGGATGGAAAAGAGGTGGGGACGCTGTTCACCCAATCGGGCGGCCATGCCCTGGCGCATGTGCGGTTCGACCGCCTGGGGCCGGATATGCAGGCAGGGTCGGCGCGGCTGTTGTCAGACTAGCTTGCGGACCGGATCGCCCAGGGCGACCTCTCCGTCCTGTTCGACCGAACACAGGATGCCGCGCAGGCGCAACTCGGGGTGGCCGGGCGCGGTGATCCAGTCCTTCGCCGCCTTGCCGTAACGCACCTTCCATTTGACGCAGCCGTCGTTGAACACGTCAGACACCCGCAGCACTGCCGAGCCTGCGCGCAGCAGGGTGCCCACAGGCAGGTTCGCGTGGCTCGTGTCCAGGTCGCAGACGATCGTGTCGCCGGGGTGGGGCGTATTGTCCCGGTCCAGCCAGACCGCATCCATCACCCGGCGCGGCAGGATCGACACCTGGATGCGCGGATCGGGCGATCCGTCGGCCAGCCGGAGCCAGGGCGCCGTCCGCCAGCGTTCGCCGGGAATGCCGTCGGCGCGCGTCAGGGGCAGCCGATCCGGAAAGCTCCGCTGGTTGAAGCCGGGGCGGAAGCACAGGCATTCGGCCCGCGCGTCGTCCCTGGGCGCAGACAGCACATGGGGCAGGGCGCGGGACAGGTCGTCGGCAGTGACGTGGGGCATCATTTTGAACCGGGTGCGGACAGAAAAACGCCCCGGACCGGCCGGGGCGCCAAGAAGAACGGCTCAGGCCCGTTCGCTGTACTCAAAGACCTCGGTGTTCACGATGATCTTCTCGCCCTCGCCCACGAAGGGCGGGATCATGATGCGCACGCCGTTGTCCAGGATCGCGGGCTTGTAGCTGTTGGCAGCGGTCTGGCCCTTCACCACCGGTTCGGTTTCCGTCACGGTGCAGGTCACTTTCTGCGGGATCGACACCGACAGGGCCTCCTCGCCGTAATATTCGATGGTGGCGGTCATGCCGTCCTGCAGGAAGGGGCGGCGGTCGCCCAGCAGGTCGGCGTCCAGTTCCGTCTGCTCAAAGGTTTCGCTGTCCATGAAGACCAGCTTGCCGTCGGATTCATACAGGAACTGCTGATCCTTCTGTTCCAAGCGGACCTGCTCGACCTTGTCTTCGCTGCGGAAACGCTCGTTCAGCTTGCGGCCGTCGCGGAGATTCTTCAGTTCGACCTGGGCGAAGGCGCCGCCCTTGCCGGGCTTCACATGGCTGACCTTCACGGCGGCCCAAAGGCCTCCGTCATGCTCCAGCACATTGCCGGGGCGGATTTCATTGCCGTTGATCTTGGGCATGGAATGCTCTTTGCGGTTCGGGAAAATCGGGCCGTCCATGTTGAACGGCGCTGTGGCGCCCCTATATCGAGGCCTTCGGCAGGAGGCAACCAAAACGGTTTTGCGGTGTTGTCAAGGCGCGGACCCGTACCTAGGGGCGACAATCGCAGGCTGTAATTGCAGATTTCACCTGTTTTTTACACGACATGCATTATGTGCATGGGAGATATGCGGCCAGAGGAATACCGAATCGGCGTCGTTCCGCGTTAAGCAGCGACACCGTCAGAGAAACGGAAACAATAACGATGGGTTGGCATGATGCCGCCCACATGGCTGTTTTGCCCTTGCAGCCCAGAAGATGGACGAATGGTATGCGCGATTTTGTCGACGGATCGGCTTTCAATTTTGAGCAGGGCCAGCGTGCCCGCAAGCTTTTTGCCGCGGTGGTTTTGGCGGCGCTTGATGATGCCATTGCCGATGACAAGAAATATGGCAACGGTCCAGAACAGATTGCCCGTTGGGCGCGGTCGCGTGATGGCCGCGAGGTGCTGTCCTGCGCAGGCATCGACCCCAACGAACGCGTGGTAAAGGGCTTGATGGAATTCGTGTCCAAGGGCGTGCGCACCTCGGTCGCGTTGTCGCGCGAGGAAAGCGAACGCCGCATGGCCGCCGAGGCCGAGGAAGCCGAAGCCGCCTGAGGGCGCTGCGACGGCACCGGAAAGCCGCCCAGTGGGGCGGCTTTTTTCATTTCAAAGCCGCGTGACGATCCGCTCGCCATAGAACCGGTCCACGTCGGCGGCGTGGCACAGTTCGGTGGCGGGCGTCATCACTGCCGCCGATGCGGCTGCCGCGCCCAGGGCCAGGGCCTCTTGGACGGGCCAGTCGCGCGCCATGGCCATGACAAAGCCCGCGACAAAGCTGTCGCCTGCGCCGACCGCGCTGACCACCTTAACCCGTGCCGCCGCCGCGTGCCAGGCGCCGTCAGGCCCGGCAATGACCGACCCATCGGCCCCGCGCGCCACGATCACCGACCGCGCCGCACCGTCCTTGACCAGGCCCGCCGCGAAAGCCGCGCTGTCTTCGCGCGAGGGCAGGGGGCGGCCCGCCAGTTCCTCGGCCTCGTGGCTGTCCATGCGCAGCACGTCGACCGGCGTCGATGATCCCGACAACACCTGCAAGGCCTCGCCCGAGGTATCGACCAGCAGCTTCGCGCCGCTGTTCTTCAACCGCACGGTCAGCATCTGTTCGAACCCCGCCGGCACGCCGGGAGGATTGGACCCCGACACCACGACCCAGCCCCCGGCGCGCGCCCCTTCGGCAATGGCCTGGGTCATGTCGGCCACATGGGCCTTGTGCCATTCGGGACCGGGCAGGACAAAGCGGTATTGCCCGCCGGTGGACCGGTCGGTGACGGCCAGCGATTGCCGCGTCTCGCCCGGGGCGGTCAGGCGGACCAGCGACAGGCCATCCGCCTTCAGCATATCCGCGATGCGCGTCCCCGTGGCTCCGCCAAGCGCCACCATGGCGGTCGATTGGCCGCCCATGTGCTTGATCGCGCGGCTGACATTGATGCCGCCGCCGCCGGGATCCACCACCGGCTTTTCGCAGCGCAGCTTCAGTTCCGGGCGCACCTCGTCCGCGGCCGTGGACAGATCCAGCGCCGGGTTCAGCGTGACCGTCAGGATCGGCGCCTGCCCCTCCGCTGCCTGCACGATCATTCCCACCACCTGTCGATGCCGGCGATGTCGTCGTCGGACCAGCCGAAATGGTGCGCCATCTCGTGCATGACGACATGGGCGACCAGTTCGCCCAGCGTGACGTTCCCGCGCGAGGCCCATTCGTCCAGCAGCGGCCGACGGTAAAGCCAGATGATGTCGGGCTGTGCCGGCTGGTCGGATACCGATTTTTCCGTCAGGGGCACGCCGTCATAGATGCCGGTCAGTTCGAATGGGTCGTCGATCTGCAATTCGTCCAGCACGTCCTCGGGCGGGAATTCAGCCACATGAATGGTGATGTCTTGGGCATGGGTGGCGAATTCGGGGGGCAGGGCGGCCAGTGCGTCGCGCGCCATCGCCTCCATCCGGGCCGCGTCGGGCGCGGTCAGGTCCTTCCAGTCGGTCATCCGCTTCTCCTGCATACCGCCCTGATATGGACAAGAATCACCGCATATGAAAGAGCAAGGCCAACAGGAGAGTTGTGCCATGACCACCACCCGCTTCGCCCCATCCCCCACCGGCCACATCCATGTCGGCAACCTGCGGACCGCGCTGTTCAATTACCTGATCGCGAAAAAGGCCGGGGGAACCTTCATCCTGCGGCTGGACGACACCGACCAGGAACGGTCAAAGGAAGAATATGCCGACGGCATCAAGCGCGACCTGGACTGGCTGGGCCTGCACTGGGACCGGGTAGAGCGCCAGTCGCTGCGTCTTGACCGCTATGCCGAGGCCGCAGACCAGTTGCGCGGGGCAGGGCGGCTGTATGAAGTCTTTGAATCTCCGACCGAACTGGACCTGAAGCGCAAGAAGCAACTGAACATGGGCCGTCCGCCGGTCTATGACCGCGCGGGGCTGAACCTGTCAGACGCCGACAAGGACCGCCTGCGGGCCGAGGGGCGCGAGGGTTACTGGCGCTTCAAGCTGGACCAGGAACGCATCGAATGGCCCGATGGCATCCTGGGCGACATTTCCATCGACGCGGCCAGCGTGTCGGATCCGGTGCTGATCCGGCATGACGGACAGGTGCTGTATACCTTTGCGTCCTCGGTCGACGACACGGATATGGCGGTGACCCATATCGTTCGCGGCGCGGATCATGTGACCAACACCGCCACCCAGATCCAGATCATTCGCGCACTGGGCGGAACGCCGCCCTTCTTTGCCCATCACAGCCTTCTGACCGGCGCGCAGGGCGAGGAATTGTCCAAGCGCATCGGTGCCCTGTCGATCCGCGACCTGCGCGAAGCAGGCGTCGCGCCCGAGGCGCTGCTCTCGATGATGGCACGCCTGGGATCCAGCCAGCCGGTCGAGCTGAAGATGACCCTGGACGACCTGTCCGATGGTTTCGACCTGTCGCACTTCGGTGCCTCGCCCACGAAGTTCGACGCCGAGGATTTGTGGCCGCTGACCCGCGAACGCAACCAGGCGCTGCCCTTCGACGCCGTACAGGACCGGATCAAGGCTCTTGGCGTGCCGGATGAGCTGGGCGAGCGGTTCTGGCGCGTTGCCTCGCAGAACATCACCAGGCTGGAGGATCTGGCCCAGTGGTGGACGATCTTCGCCCAAGGCGCCGAACCGCAGATCGATCCCGAGGATGCCGATTTCATCGCCCAAGCCATGCCCCTGCTGCCGCCGCCGCCCTATACGGACGCAACCTGGGGCGAGTGGACGGCCGCCGTCAAGGATGCCACGGGCCGCAAGGGCAAGGGGCTGTTCATGCCGCTGCGCAAGGCCGTGACGGGCCAGGCCCATGGTCCCGACATGGCGCAGGTGATGCCGTTGTTGCAGGTGGTCAAGGCGCGCGGCTGATCCCATCCTGGCCCCGAAAGCCACGCCGCCCCGCCACGGGCGGCGTTTTCATTTCCAGTCGCGAAAACCGCTTGACGCCCCCCGCCCCCTCGCTTACATCGCGCCCATCTGTGGCGGAGTAGCTCAGCTGGTTAGAGCAGCGGAATCATAATCCGCGTGTCGGGGGTTCAAATCCCTCCTCCGCTACCATTTTCCTGATATTATCCAATAAGCCTGAATCACCGCCCTCGGGCGTTTCTTGTTTTGCATCAATCACTTTTCCGCTAGTGTCGCCCTTCTGCAACAGTTTTTGCACAGTGTGCAAGTTTGCTCTGGCAAAGGCCCCGGCGCGGCCTATCTAGAGGTCACTGACTTAGAAGGAGACTACCCATGAAATTCGTTGCCCTTACGGTTGCTGCCTCGCTGGCCGCCTCGGCTTCTTTCGCTGGCGGCTATGTCGCCCCCGTGGTCGATACCGCGCCCGTTGTGACCCCCGTCGTTCCGGTCCAGGCTGGCCCCGACTGGTCCGGCTTCTATGCCGGTCTGCAGTATGGCCAGGGCAATGCCGAACTGTCGGACAACCTTGGCGACAGCGACTATGACGCCTACGGCCTGCACGCCGGTTACCTGTTCGACTTCGGCCAGGTGATTGCGGGTGCCGAACTGGACTATAACAAGGCCGATCTGGACGACGTGGACGGCGATGCCGACCTGTGGCGCCTGCGTGGCCGTGTCGGCTATGACATGGGCCGGTTCCAGCCCTATGCGACCTTGGGCGCCGCCCGCATCTCGACCGATGATGATGCCGGGGATATTTCGGAAACCGGGATCACCTATGGCCTGGGCGCTGAATACCTGGTCACCGAGAAATTCTCGGTCGGCGCGGAATACAGCCGCAGCGATTTTTCGGATGTGGTGACGGACGGCATCGACCTGGACACTGACCTTGTGCAGGTCCGCGCGTCCTATCGCTTCTGAGACGGCTGAACCTTGTGCCACGACGCGGTCCCGAAAGGGGCCGCGTTTTCCATTGGCTCAGTCGTCAACCACGCTGAGAATGCGTGGCAGCGCAGGGCAGGGCAGCAACTGGTTCTTGGCCACGTCCGCCAGCGAATGGTTGTGCAGGAACACATAGACATGGGCCGACAGGCTTTCCCACAGCCGGTTCGACAAGGTCTGCGCCCGCGATCCCGACACGCCGCCCGATGCGCCCGCGCCGATATGCATGGCGCTGACGGTTTCATCGACCGCTTCCAGGATTTCGGAAATCCGGATGGTTTCGGCTGCCCGGGCCAGCCGGTATCCGCCCCCCGGACCCCGGACCGACGCCACCAGGCCCGCCCGGCGCAGGCGGACGAACAGTTGTTCCAGATAGGGCAGCGAGATGTCCTGGCGGCCCGAAATCTCGGCCAGCGAGGTCAGGTCATCCCCCTTGGCGGTGGCCAGGTCGACAAGCGCGATGATCGCATAGCGCCCCTTGGTGGACAGTTTCATCTGCTGGCTCCCCTCTTGCGGCCGGGTCGGATTGACGACGCGCGCACTGGCGCGCTATGCCCCCATGGCGCGTTTCTTGCGCATTCCGGACCGGCATCCCAGATAGCGGTCTAAGAGCGCCACGCAGATGCGTCAAGAAACCACCGTCATGTCGAAGGAAGACGATGCCAGAGCTGATTTTTCCCGGTCCCGAAGGCCGGCTCGAGGGCCGCTATCACCCGCAGCCGGGCAAGCCCGACGCCCCCCTTGCCATCGTTCTGCACCCGCACCCGCAATATGGCGGGACGATGAACAACCGCGTCGTCTATAACCTCCATTACGCATTCCACAAGCTGGGCTTCACCGTGATGCGCTTCAACTTTCGCGGGGTGGGGCGCAGCCAGGGCGAGTTCGACCAGGGGATCGGCGAATTGTCGGATGCGGCATCGGCCCTGGATTACCTGCAGGCGATGAATCCCAACAGCAAGCATTGCTGGGTCGCGGGCTTCAGCTTCGGCGCTTGGATCGGGATGCAGCTGCTGATGCGCCGCCCGGAAATCACCGGCTTCATCAGCGTGGCGCCCCCCGCCAACATGTATGATTTCAGCTTCCTTGCGCCTTGCCCGTCCTCCGGGCTGATCGTGAACGGCACCGCCGACCGCGTGGCCCCGCCCAAGGACACACATACGCTGGTCAGCAAGCTGCGCGAGCAGAAGGGGATCACCATCACCCACGAGGAAATCGAGGGCGCAGACCACTTCTTCCGCGATGATGAAGCTCACATGAAGCCCATGATCGACCTGGTGCAGGGCTATGTCCGCCGCCGCCTGACCGAAACCACGCGCTGAGCCGTGCCGGACCACATCGCCCGCCAGTTCGACTTTCTGGTCGAATCCGACCGGCTGAAATCAGTCGACCGGGCGAATGTGCTGATGGATCTGTCGCGGCCGGAAAACAGCGCCGAACACAGCTGGCACGTCGCACTGCAAGCCATGACCTTCGGCGCATCCGACCGCGCCATCCAGATGCTGCTGGTCCATGACCTTGTGGAAATCGACGTGGGCGACCAGCCGATCCATCTGGACCATGATGCAGCCGCCCTGGCCGGGGCCGAGGCGCAGGCGGCGGATCGCATCTTCGGCCTGTCGCCCGACCGCGATCGCCTGATGGATTTGTGGCAGGAATTCGAGGCCGGGGCGTCGCCTGATGCCATCATGGCCCGGCGCATGGATCACAGCCAGCCGTTGTTCCAGGTGCTGTCGGCGCCGCGACCGCCGGCCGACCATGTGGTCATTGTCCGCAACAACATGGATGGCGGGCGGGCCGCACGGCTGCGGGACGAATGGCCCGAGATGATGGCCTGGGCCGAGGCCATGCTGGCCGGGAAACCGCTGCCGGGCAACGATCTGTCCCGCCGCCTGCGCTTCCTGGCCGAGGCGGATGCGCTGAAGTCGGTTCTGCGGGCCAACCTGCTGATCGACGGGTCGCGCCGGGAAAACAGCGCCGAACACAGCTGGCACCTGGCGCTCTATGCCCTGGCCTTTGCCGATCTGGCGGGGCCGGGAGTCGATATCGGCCGGGTGATCCGCATGATGCTGATCCACGATCTGGTGGAAATAGACGTGGGCGATGTGCCGCTGCATTCTGCGGCGGGCCAGGCGCATGGATCGCCTGAAATACAGGCGGCCGAGGCACGGGCCGCCCTGCGCATCTTCGGCCTTCTGCCCGATGCCCAGGCGCAGGAGTTTCTGGCGCTCTGGCAGGAATTCGAGGCCGCAGCCAGTCCCGATGCGGTCTTTGCAAAGTCGCTGGACCGCTGCCAGCCGGTGATCCAGAACCTGCTGTCGGGCGGGATCGGCTGGGTGGATTACGGCGTGACCTTTGGCGACATCGAGGCTCGGGTGGGCCGAAAGATCATCCAGGGGGCGCCAGACCTGTGGCACTGGCTGCGTCCCCGGGTGCAGGCCTTCTTCGCCTGAAGGTCAGCTTGCCAGCGGCTTCTGGTTGGCGGCATGACGCGAGGCCAGTTGCCGCGCCTTCTTGCCGGCAACAAAGGGCCGGGCGCCCGGGAAAGCATCGACGGCATCGCGAAGCTGCGGAAACAGCGTGAAAATCTCATGCGCGGCATCGCCAAGTGCCAGCAACGCCTGCGGTCCTGGATAAAGCGATTCGGTTTCCGCCCCGTTCGACACCAGGATCTCATGGGCCTCGAACATCAGGTGGACATAGGTGACGCCGGGGGCGTCCGTCAGGATGTCGATCCCCTCGACCTCGGTCAGGTGCTTGGCGGCGACCAACAGTTCGCGGGCCCCGAACATCCGTGCGGCGATGGCCGACCGGACCAGGACGCGGTGCTGCTGGGACACCAGCAGATCCCGCGTGGGCAGGTTCGGGCCAAGGGAGCCTGCGGCGATGCGCACAGGGGCCAGGGCGGGGTTGGCTGAAATTTCCGGCCCCGTGACAGGACGGGCTCCGATCCAGCGGACGGCCTGCAATCCGTTGTCACGCGTCATCACCAGATCGCCGACCCGGATATCCTCTACCAGGGATTCACCGGCGGCGGTGCGGATCAGCGTCCCGCTGGTAAAGCAGTTGATCGGCAGATCGAAGATCGTCGGCCGGAACGAGATCGTCGCCACATAGGTGTTCTGGCTCAGCGGATCGGCCGACAGGATCTTGACCCCGCGCAGGGCGTCGATGCCGTCCCATTCGCGCAGGGCGTCTTTCGACGGACGAAAGAACATGTCGCCGTTCTTCATCTGGATCAGCACGCCGTCCTGTTCCGACAGACCGCCATCGGGGAAGGCCAGTTGATAGCGGACCGACAGAAAGCCGGTAATGGTGGTGCTGACTGCCTGGCCCGAATGGGGGGCCTGATACGTCATCCGGGAATCCGCGACATCCCGGCCAATGCTGTCGTCGTTATAGGAGGTCGCGAAGGCCTCGACCCGCTTGCCATCGACGGTGATCGTGCGCGTGTCGCCCTTGATCGTTACCGGCTTGATCTGCGCGGTGCCCACGGCGCCATAGCCGGCCATCCGGTCCGCTTCCGCCTCGGTCGAGGGCGTGCCGCTGGTTGCATTGACCTGCGCATGATTGCCAAGCCACATCCATGTGACTGATGCCATGAAAACACCTGATACTCGTAAACACTACCAGGGGTTGATAACACGCATAGGTTGTAAATACATCTACCATTTGCAGTGCGTTTTTATAAAATGTTACACAAAACAGCCGCCTGTCCCGGATCTGCAACACCCCCCCTTATCACGCGACACAATTGCATACCGCTGCATACATTCTTTCCATCCCGATTGTTCCCGGCTATGACGGCAGCCGAATCCAACGCCAAAGGGAATGCCCATGTCGAAGATCAAGGTAGCCAACCCTGTCGTCGAGCTTGACGGCGACGAGATGACTCGGATCATCTGGGACTTCATCAAGCAAAAGCTGATCCTGCCCTATCTGGACGTGGATCTGAAATATTACGACCTGGGGATCGAGGAGCGCGACCGCACCGAGGACCAGATCACCATCGACGCCGCCAACGCCATCAAGCAATACGGCGTGGGCGTGAAATGCGCGACCATCACCCCCGACGAACAGCGCGTCGAGGAGTTCGGCCTGAAGAAGATGTGGAAGTCGCCCAACGGCACGATCCGCAACATCCTGGGCGGCGTGATCTTCCGCGAGCCGATCATCTGCCAGAACGTGCCGCGCCTGGTGCCGCACTGGACCAAGCCCGTGATCGTCGGCCGCCACGCCTTTGGCGACCAGTACAAGGCCACCGACTTCCGCTTCGCGGGCAAGGGCAAGCTGACCATCAAGTTCGTGGGCGAGGATGGCGAGACGATCGAGCACGAGGTCTTCCAGGCGCCGTCGTCGGGCGTGGCGATGGCTATGTACAACCTGGACGATTCGATCCGCGATTTCGCCCGCGCGTCGATGAACTATGGCCTGCAGCGCGGCTTCCCGGTTTACCTGTCCACCAAGAACACCATCCTGAAAGCCTATGACGGCCGCTTCAAGGATATCTTCCAAGAGGTGTTCGACGCGGAATTCGCCGATCAGTTCAAGAAGGCCGGGATCACCTATGAACACCGCCTGATCGACGACATGGTGGCGTCGAACCTGAAATGGTCGGGCGGCTATGTCTGGGCCTGCAAGAACTATGACGGCGACGTGCAGTCGGACACCGTGGCGCAGGGTTTCGGTTCGCTGGGCCTGATGACCAGCGTGCTGATGACGCCCGATGGCAAGACGGTCGAGGCCGAGGCGGCGCATGGCACCGTGACGCGCCATTACCGCGAACACCAGAAGGGCAACCAGACCTCGACCAACTCGATCGCGTCGATCTTTGCCTGGACGGGCGGGCTGAAGCACCGCGCCAAGCTGGATGACAACACCGCGCTGCTGAATTTCGCGCAGACGCTGGAGAAGGTGACGGTCCAGGCGGTGGAGGACGGCCACATGACCAAGGATCTGGCGCTGCTGGTCGGGCCTGACCAGAAATGGCTGACCACCATGGGCTATCTGGAAAAGGTGGACGAATACCTCAACAAGGCGCTGAACTGAGGCGTCATTGCTGAAAAGGGGGCCGGGCATTCGCCCGGCCTTTTTGCCTCCGGCGGGGATATTTGGACCAGGATGAAAGCGCGCCGGTCTTTCAATGAACAACGCGCTGCGCTATGTCGCCCCCATCCCTGGACAGGAGTCGCCCCATGAAAGCCGTTGTCATCACCTTTCCCGGATCGAACTGCGACCGAGACCTGGCCATGGCTTTGGAACAGGCAGGCGCCCAAGTGACGCGCGTCTGGCACAAGGACGACGCCTTGCCCGACGGCACCGATCTGGTGGGCGTGCCGGGCGGCTTTTCCTTTGGGGATTACCTGCGTTGCGGCGCGATCGCCGCGCATTCGCCGATTGCGGGGGCGCTGCGGCGCCATGCCGAACGGGGCGGTTTCATGCTGGGGATCTGCAACGGCTTTCAGGTCCTGACCGAACTGGGCCTGCTGCCTGGCGCCCTGATGCGCAACACCGGGCTGACATTCCTGTGCAAGCCCGCGGTTCTGAATGTCGTGACAACCGACAGCGCCTTCACCGCCGGCTATGACAAGGGTCAGCGGATCGGCATCCCGGTCGCCCATCACGACGGCAATTACCAGATCACCCCCGACGGACTGGCCCGGTTGCAGGACGGGGACCGCATCGCCTTTACCTATGCCCCCGCGATGAACGGGTCGGTCGGCGACATTGCAGGCATCTTGTCGGAAAACCGCCGCGTGCTGGGCATGATGCCGCATCCCGAACGCGCAGCCGATCCGGCGCTTGGCGGCACTGATGGGGCGGCGCTGTTCCGCTGTTTGGTTGACGGGACTGTCAACGCCTGACTTGAGCATGACGGCTTCTCCGCCTAGAGTGCGGCAGTTGTGCAACAGGACCGGGCTTCACAGGTGATCGAGGACAGGGACAGCGTCAGCGCGTCAGAGCGTTCGCGGCCGCGGCTGACCCAACCCGGCAATCCGTGGTGGCTGCGCCTTGCCGTCGCGCTGATCTTCATGCTGGCGATCGTTTCGATCTGGACGACGAATGCCTGGCTGACCACGCGTTTTTCCGAAAACACCCGCGTCCGGTCCGAACTGCGGCTGGCGCTTTACACCGGCAACCTGTTGTCGGAATTGCAGCGCACGGCGGTGGTGCCGCTGCTGCTGGCACGCGATCCGGCCTTGATCGGGTCACTGAACAGCAACGATTTTTCCACCACCTCGGCCCGGCTGATCGCGGCGCAAAAGGAAATCGGCGCGGCCTCGATCCGGCTTCTGGATGCGTCGGGGCGCACAGTGGGGGCGACCGACCGATATCAGCTTGGCAGCAACAACGTGCTGTCGCCCTTTTACGTCGAGGCGCTGCGGTCGCGCGACACGGTCTTTACCTTCGCCAACCAGGGCAGCGGAGGATACGAATTCACCTATTCCCGCGCGGTGGTCGCCGACGGCAGGACGCTGGGGGTGATCGTCGTGGGCGCGGACCTGTCGCGGCTGGAACGGTCCTGGGCGGGCATTTCAGACGCCGTGGCCGTGACCGACAGCGAAGGCCGCATCATCCTGGCGACCGAACCGCGCTGGCGTGGGTTGACCATGCCCGAGGCCCTGGCGGTGCGCGACGCGCCATCCGCCATCCAGCGGGCCTTTCAGGTCACGGCCGACTGGACCGCGCTTCCCATCGACGCCTATGTCCAGGGCCGCGCCGTCATGCAGGCCGAGGCGCGCATCCCCTTTCGCGGCTGGCGCATGATCAGCTTTACCACCTATGCATCCGTCCGCGAACAGGTGAACGCGGTCCTGGCGCTGGAGATCATGGGATTCGCCATCCTGCTGGCCGGGACATTCTATGCCCTGTCGCGCCGGGCACGCAGCCAGTCGGTCGCCTATATGCGCGAATCCGCAGACCTGCGGGCGCTGAACATGCGCCTGACCCGCGAAATCGCCGAACGAGAGCGGATGCAAAAGGAACTGCGGGTCGCCGAACAGACCGTGCAGCAAAGTTCCAAGCTGGCCGCCTTGGGCGAGATGTCTGCGGGCGTCAGCCACGAACTCAACCAGCCGCTGGCCGCGATGAAGACCTATCTGGCGGGCGCGCGGTTGCTGCTGCAGCGCGGCCGGGCCGAGGAGGCGCTGTCCAGTTTCCAGCGGATCGACGATCTGATCGAACGGATGGGCGCGATCACCCGGCAGCTCAAATCCTATGCCCGCAAGGGGGGCGAGGCGGTGGAACCCGTGGACCTGCGCGCTGCCGTCAGCAGCGCCCTGACCATGATGGAGCCGCAGTTGCGCGGCCGCACCATCCGCGTGACCCGCAACCTGCCGCGCCGCCCGGTCATGGTGATGGCCGACCGCATCCGGCTGGAGCAGGTGATCATCAACCTGTTGCGAAACGCGGTGGACGCCGTGCGAGAGCGTCGCGATGCCCGGATCGAGATCACGGTGGAAACCGGCGCCCATGCCCATGTGCTGGTGCGCGACAACGGGCCGGGCATCGCCGATCTGGAAAAGCTGTTCGAGCCGTTCTGGACCACCAAGAAACCGGGCGAGGGGACGGGGCTGGGCCTTGCCATCTCGTCCAGCATCGTGGCCGATTTCGGCGGCCGCCTGACTGCCCATAACGAAGACGAGGGCGCCGTGTTTGCCGTCGAACTGCCCCTGCTGAAGCAGCGGCAGGGCACGCAGCCGCTGGCCGCCGAATGAATGTTCGAGAGAGGAACACACAATGTCCCGCAAATTGAAGATTGCGATTGTCGATGATGAACCAGACATGCGGGAATCCATCAGCCAGTGGCTGGTGCTGTCCGGGTTCGAGACCGAAACCTATCCCAGTGCGGAAGATGCGCTGAAGGTCATCGGGTCCGACTGGCCCGGCATCGTGGTCTCGGATATCCGGATGCCCGGCATGGATGGGATCGCCTTTCTCAAGCGCCTGATGGGGCTGGATTCCGGCCTGCCCGTGATCCTGATCACCGGCCATGGCGACGTGCCCATGGCGGTCGAGGCGATGCGGATCGGCGCCATGGACTTCATGGAAAAGCCCTTCAATCCCGACAAGATGACCGCGCTTGCCAAGAAGGCCACGCAGATGCGGCGCATGACGCTGGACAACCGCGCGCTGCGCCGCGACCTGTCGGAAGGCCAGCAGGTGATGTCCAAGCTCATCGGCACCAGCCCGGTGATGGAACGCCTGCGCGAGGATATCCTGGATCTGGGCCAGGCCGACGGCCATGTGCTGATCGACGGCGAAACGGGCACCGGCAAGACGCTGGTGGCCCATGCCCTGCACGCGGTCGGCCCCCGCGCGTCGCGCAAGTTCGTGCCCGTGTCCTGCGCCGCCTACAGCGACGAGGCGCTGTCGGCCCGCCTGTTCGGCCCGCTGGAGGACGGCATCCCCGCGGTCGAGGAGGCGCGCGGCGGCACCCTGTGCCTGGAGGATATCGAGGCGCTGTCCGAATCGCTGCAAGCGCGCCTGCTGGCCTTTATCAGCGAAGGCGGCAGCCCGGCCGAAACCCGCATCATCGCCATTTCCAATGCCCGGGGCGAGGGCCGCAAGGCCGAGGATTCGCTGCGCCCCGACCTGTTCTATCGCCTGTCCGCGCTGAAGATCACCCTGCCGCCGCTGCGCGCGCGGGGCGAGGACATCCTGTCGCTGTTCACCCGCATGACCGAGCAGTTCTCCGAGGAATACGGCTGCGAGCCGCCGCAGGTTTCGGCGCAGGAAGCCGCGCAGCTTTTGCAGGCCCCCTGGCCCGGCAATATCCGTCAGTTGATCAACGTGGCCGAACGCGCCGTGCTGCAGAACCGGCGCGGGTCGGGATCCATCGCCTCGCTTCTGATGGCGGACGGGGACGACAACCAGCAGGCCACCACGACCGAGGGCAAGCCGCTCAAGGAATATGTCGAAAGCTTTGAGAAGATGCTGATTGACAACACCATGCGCCGCCACAAGGGCAGCATTTCCGGGGTCATGGACGAATTGTGCCTGCCGCGCCGGACGTTGAACGAGAAGATGGCCAAATACGGCCTGCAGCGCGGCGACTATCTTTGAATGTAACAGGGGGCGGATTTCTCCGCCCCCCTGTAGCATTACGGGCCATTACAAAAACAGAAACCGAAATACTCGGCCCAATATTTCCGATCCAAAGGATGACCGGTCAGGTCAGCAAGCTTGTCACCTTTACACGCAAGCGCAGTCGTCCACTGGGTCCGTCGCCGGACCTGCGGGGACTTCGCCGCCACACACCAAATCGGACCTGCCGTCCTGCTTCGTCAATGCCGCACCCTGCACAAGGCTGCGTTCGGAAAGGCTGGAGCCACCGGATGAACGCAACACGGTGTCGGGATATTCGGTTGCATATTCCAACATCGACATCGCGATTTCCGGTCCCTGGTCCAGATCTTTTCCTGTTGCAGTCCAATCGTTGACTGCCCGATCAATTTACTCGTGCGTCATCCATGGCTCAACCTGTCCATTTGGTCAGTTAAGCATATGCTTATTGATATACATCTGATTTTCCAAGAAAATTGCACGGCCTGCAAATATGGATGGACAAAATGGCGTCTTCACTCGCTGCACTTGCATCGGGCGATGCCGGCACGTCCGGGGCATGGCCCTTGCGCCGCAAGCCCGTGGACGCTAACCCGCTGGCGTCAGCACAGGGGCATTTCATGAGCGACAGTTCCGCCAAGGCACCTCACCCGCGCACGCAGGCCGTCCATCACGGCATCCGCCGCAGCCAGTATGGCGAGATGGCCGAGGCGATCTTCCTGACGCAGGGCTTCGTCTATGACAGCGCCGAACAGGCCGAGGCGCGCTTCAAGGGCACCGGCCCGGACGAATTCATCTATGCCCGCTATGGCAACCCCACCAGCCGTATGTTCGAGGATCGCATCGCCGCCCTGGAAGGGACCGAGGATGCCTTTGCCACGGCCAGCGGCATGGCCGCGGTCAACGGCGCGCTGTTTTCCATGTGCAAGCCCGGCGATCACATCGTTGCGGCCCGCGCGCTGTTCGGATCCTGCCTTTATGTCCTTGATCTGCTGGCCCGTTTCGGGGTCGAGGTCACCTATGTGGACGGCACCGACCTGGACCAGTGGCGCGCGGCCCTGCGCCCCGGCACCAGGGCGGCCTTCTTCGAGACCATGTCGAACCCCACGCTGGAGGTGATCGACATCGCCGCCGTCGCCGATCTGGCGCACAAGGTCGGCGCCTTGGTTGTCGCCGACAATGTCTTTGCCACCCCGGTCTTTTCCCGTGCCGCCGATCTGGGCGCCGATGTGATCGTCTACTCCGCGACCAAGCATATCGACGGGGGCGGGCGCGCGCTTGCGGGCGTGATCTGCGGCACCCGCCAGTTCGTGCGAGAGGTGGCCGAGCCCTACCTGAAGCATACCGGCGGCGCGATCAGCCCGTTTCACAGCTGGATCATGCTGAACGGACTGACGACGATGGATCTGCGCGTCCGTGCCCAAGCCGACAGCGCCCTGGCAATCGCCCAGGCGCTGCAAGGCCATCCGGCCCTGTCGCGCGTGATCTATCCGGGCCTGGCCAACCATCCCCAGCACGATTTGGCGATGCGCCAGATGGGGTCGGGCGGCACCATGATCGCCTTCGAGGTCGCGGGCGGCAAGGACGCGGCCTTCGCCGTGCTGAACCGGCTGGGGATCGTCAGCATTTCCAATAACCTGGGCGATGCGAAATCCATTGTGACTCATCCCGCGACCACCACCCATCAGCGCCTGTCCGAGGATGACCGTGCCTATCTAGGCATCACGCCCGGTCTGCTGCGGCTGTCCGTCGGGTTGGAAGATGCGCAGGATCTGATCGACGACCTGCACCAGGCCCTTGGCGCATAAGGGCTGGTCGGCCCCGTTGGCCCGAATGCCGGATTAACGCTTTGGAATCCGCGCCCGAACCCCCATATTATGGCGCGATCCCGCAACAAGGATGCCCACATGACCGAAGCCCGCCCGATGATCCCTGCCTATCCGGCCTTGGCGCGCAGCTATGACGCGGGGTTCCGGGTGGATGACGCCTACAAGGCCGGGCTGCCCGATCTGCAGAACGGTCCTGCCAGCCTGATCATTGGCGCCCGCAAACCGATCCAGCACGTAGGCATCTCGAACTTTCGCCTGCCGATCCGGTACCAGACCCGCGACGGGGGCGAGCTGGCGCTGGAAACCAGCGTGACCGGCACCGTCAGCCTGGAAGCCGATCGCAAGGGCATCAATATGTCCCGGATCATGCGGTCCTTTTATGCCCATTCCGAACATGCCTTCAGCCTCAAGGTGCTGGAGGCTGCGCTGGACGACTACCAGGCCGATCTGGACGCCTATGACGCGCGGATCCAGATGAAGTTCTCTTATCCAATCCGGGTGGATTCGCTGCGATCCGGCCTGTCGGGCTGGCAATATTACGACATCGCGATGGAGGTGCTGGACTTCCATGGTCAGCGCCTGAGGATCATGCATTTCGATTATGTCTATTCGTCGACCTGCCCTTGTTCGCTGGAACTGTCGGAACACGCCCGCGAAACCCGGTCGCGGCTGGCAACGCCGCATTCGCAGCGGTCGATCGCCCGCATTTCGGCGGTGATGCTTGGCCCGGACAAGATCTGGTTCGAGGACATGGTGGAACTCTGCCGCCGCGCCGTGCCGACCGAAACGCAGGTGATGGTCAAGCGCGAGGACGAACAGGCCTTCGCCGAACTCAACGCCTCGAACCCGATCTTTGTCGAGGATGCGGTGCGCGCCTTTGCCCAGCAGATGCTGGCCGATCCGCGCTTTGGCGATTTCCGGGTGGTTGCCAGCCACCAGGAATCGCTGCATTCGCACGACGCGGTCAGCCTGATGACCAGCGGCCCGACCTTTGCTCAGGCATCCCTGGACCCGATGACCTTCGCGGGCCTGCGCGCCTAATAGGCTGCAGACCCGGTGCCTTCGGGCAGCGCGCCATAGGGCAGCCAGATCGTCTTGGTCTGTGTGGCGTGGCGCAGGAAGACCTCTCCCTGCACCTGCGGGCCGGTCCAGTCCCGATGCGCGGGCGCCCAGACGGGCTTGAGGTTGCCGCCTGCTGCCCGTTCCACCGCCGCCAGATCGCCGCCGACCATCCACATCGCCGCCACCTCGTCATGCGCGGCCAGAACCTTGGCCAGATCGTCGCGTGGACCGGTGACGATGTTGACCACGCCCCCCGGCAGATCCGAGGTGTCGAAGACTTGATACAGATCCGTCACCGCTAGCGGATCGTCGGGCGCGGCAAGGGCGATGACGCGGTTGCCCATCGCGATGGCGGGCATGACCAGCGACATGAACGCCGCCAAGGGCTGACTGTTGGGGCAGGCAATGCCCATCACGCCGAAGGGTTCGTTGACGATGTTCAGCAGGTGGCCGGGCTTGGCCTGCACAGTCGCACCGTCGAACTTGTCGGCCCAGGCGGCATAGTGGAAGGCGCGGTCGATGGCGGCTTCGACCTCGGACCGGCTGGTGCGGGCGGCGAATTCATCGGCGCGGGCAGACAGGTTCTCGGCGATGTAATACAGCACCTGCGCGCGGGCATGGCCGCCCATGGCCGCCCATTTGCCCCCCTTGGCGGCGGCCTCGACCGCGTTGCGGATGTCCTTGCGGCTGCCCAGGGGCGCAAGGCCGCCCGGCACGGCATAGCTTGCGCCGCCGTCGGGCCGCTTTTGCGCGCCGCCTATATACAGCTTGGCCGTGCGGTCCAGACCTGAGGCATGGCCCATCCCAGAGGTCGCGGCGACCGGGACTGCGGGGGCCGGTTCGTCCGCCATATCGACCGGCGGCTCGGTCAGGTAGTCCCCCATCCCCACGCGCCCACCCTCGCGGCCAAAGCCGCTTTCGCGATAGCCGCCAAAGGGGGCGGCGGCGTCGAACAGGTTGGCGCAGTTGATCCAGACCACGCCCGCCTTCACCTTGGCCGCGATATCCGTCGCCACTGCGGCGCTTTCCGACCAGATCGAGGCGGCGAGGCCATAGCGCGTGTTGTTGGCCAGTTCGACCGCCTCATCCGCCGTGCGGAAGGTGGACAGCGTGGCGATAGGGCCAAAGATCTCCTGCTCGAAGCCCGGATTGGCAGGGCTGATGTTGCGCAGATAGCCCGGCGCGATGAAGCAGCCGTCCTGCGCCGCGCCGCCGACCAGTTCGGCACCCGCGTCAGTTGCCGCGCGGCAGATCGACAGGATGCGGTCTTTCTGAATGGGATCCACGATGGCGCCCACGTCGGTGGACTTGTCCAGGGGCGATCCGACCCGCAGCCGCGCCATGCGGGCCGACAGCAGGGACTCGAACCGATCTGCCACCCCCTCGGCCACAAGGATCCGCGATCCCGCGCAGCAGACTTGGCCGCCGTTGAACCAGATCGAATCTACCACGCCTTCCACCGCCGCATCCAGGTCGGCGTCGGGCATGACCACGAAGGGCGACTTGCCGCCCAACTCCAGCGTCAGCCGCTTTCCCGTCCCGGCAAGCTGGCCCGCAATGGCGCGCCCCACATCGGTCGAGCCGGTGAAGGCGATCTTGTCCACATCCGCCGCGACAAGGGCCGCGCCGGTGTCGCCGTCGCCGGTGACGATGTTGACGACGCCGGCGGGCAGGCCGATTTCCTGGCAGATCTCGGCAAAGGCAAGCGCGGTCAGGGGCGTGTATTCGGCAGGCTTCAGCACCACCGTATTGCCCGCCGCAAGGGCTGGGGCGATCTTCCAGGCCAGCATCAGCAGCGGAAAGTTCCAGGGGATGATCTGCCCGCAGACGCCGATTGGCCGATGCCCCGGAAAGGCGCTGTCGCGCAGTTCCGCCCAACCCACGTGGTGGTAAAAGTGCCGCGCGACCAGCGGCACGTCGATGTCGCGCGATTCCCGGATCGGCTTGCCGTTATCCAGCGTCTCCAGCACCGACAGGAAGCGTTCGCGTTTCTGCACATGGCGGGCAAGGGCGTAAAGATAGCGCGCCCGCTGCGTCCCGGTCAGCGCCGCCCAGCCGGGCTGTGCCTGCCGCGCCGCCGCAACCGCCGCCGCCACGTCATCCGCCGTGCCCTGCGTCGCCTGTGCCAGAACCTCGACCGTCGCCGGATCGCGGCTGTTGAACAACTGGCCCGGTTCGGTGAAGCTGCCACCGATGAAATGGCCGAATGCGCCGCGCCGCGCCAGCCAGTCGCGCACGGCGCTGCTGTCCTCGACCGAGGGGCCGTATTCCATCGTTTCCATCAATTCGCTCACGCTGGTCATGCGAAACCTCAGGCAATCGCTTGGCGGTAACCGGCGGCATAGCGGCCCGTCACATGGTAGCTGATCTGGCGCTCGATATCGCCCAGAAGGCTGCTGGCGCCGATGCGGAACAGGTCGGGGCGCAGCCAGTCGCGGCCCAGTTCCTCGGCCATCAGCACCTGCCAGTTCAGCGCATCCTTGGCGGTGCGCAACCCGCCTGCGGGCTTGAAGCCCACGACATGGCCGGTCTGGTCGCGATAGTCGCGGATCGCGCGGCACATCACCAGGCTGACGGGCAGGGTGGCGTTCACCCCCTCCTTGCCGGTCGAGGTCTTGATCCAGTCCGCCCCCGCCTGCATCGCGACATGGCTGGCACGCGCCACATTCTCCAGCGATTTCAGGTCGCCCGTGGCCAAGATCGCCTTCATCTTCGCGTCCCCGCAAGCCTCGCGCATGGCGCGAAGCTCGTCGTAAAGCGCCGGCCATTCGCCGCGCAGCACATGGGCGCGGGTGATGACGATGTCGATCTCGTCCGCGCCATGCTCGACCGCATAAAGGATCTCGGCCAGCCGCAGGTTCAGGGGCATCAGCCCTGCAGGAAAGCCGGTGGCGACGCTGGCGACCGGGATGTGGGAATTGCCAAGCGCGCGCTTGGCAGGCGCCACCATCGTGGGATAGACGCAGACCGCGCCCGTGGTCAGGCCGGTGACGCCCATGGCATCAAGCAGGTCGGGTGCGATGGGCTGGCGCGCCTTGGCGCAAAGCCGCGCCACCCGGTCGGGCGTGTCGTCGCCCGCTAGCGTCGTCAGGTCGATGCAGCGCACCGCGTTCAGCAGCCATGCCGCCTGGTGGTCCTTCTTCAGGCTGCGCCGGGCGGGCAGGCTGGCCGCACGGCGTTCGACGGCGGGGGTATTGATGCGGATGTCCGCAAACCCGTCGGTGCGCAGGGCGGTGCCGGGGTTTCGGGTCATGGCTTTTTCCGACGGCCAAAACCGCGTTCCTGGAACTGCGCCCACATCCGCCAAAGCAGCGCCAGCAGCATCAGCAGGACGACGCAGACGATGCTTGCCGCCCAGTTGCGCGGGCGTTCGTCCGGGCCTGCCAGCGTGTCGATGCTGACCGCGTTGGGATAGGTGGACAGGAACGCCATCCGCCAGCCATAGGCGGTGACGCTGACCCATTGCGGGTTGTCGCGGCCCGATTGCAGGTTCGTCGCCTCGGCCTGCAGGTTGGCGCTGTCGTACTTGAAATAGGGAGGCCAAATCCAGCCGGTATCCTCGTTGCGGTAAACGAAGACCTTGCCGTTGGGGCGCACCGTTTCGATGAAGCGCACGTCGCGCTGTCCCGCCGCGTTTTCGACCGTGCCGGTGTTGTCAGAGGCATAGAAGATCGCGTTCGATGCCGTGACCGAGGTCAGGCGGTTATAGGTGTTGGTGATGCGCACCGTGTTCTTGGACGGCAGCGCATAGTCCAGGAACAGGAACACCACCACGCCAAGCAGCACGCCCATCGCGACCTTGAGATAATGCATGAATGTCGCGCCCTTATTGCCAGTTGACCCAATAGATGATGCCCATGATTGCCAGATTGGGCAGAACAAAGACCAGAAGCAACAACCGCGATTTCAGCGTCTTGTCAAAGCCGGTCATGGACCTGCGGACGAACGCGCGGCGCGCAGGGGTGTTCCCCGGCATGGCGGGATGACGGCTGTCCCAGGTTTCCTCCAGCCGTTCGCGGTGCAATGACCGCAAATAGATCCGCAGCAGCAGATAGAACGCCGTTTCGGCGATCAGCAGGAACAGGATCAGGCGGAACAAGGCGGCCAAGGGGGCGGGTCCGATATGATTTCCGGCACGCTAACACCCTGCCGGGCAGGGGACCAGCCGTCAGAACGGAACGTCGTCTGCGCCCACGGGCTGCACATAGGCCGCCTTGATGTTCTTGAAGCCCGCGCCGAATTGGACGGTCAGCGTATCTTCGGCAATGCCCACGATCGTGCCTTCGCCGAACTTGGCATGGGTCACGCGGTCGCCCACGGTGAACTTCGCGGCCGGTTCGGCGTCGATGATGATGGGCGCGCGGTGAACCGGCGCCTTGCGTTCGCCCGCCCGTGTCTGCATCCGCTTCCAGCCGGGCGAGTTATAGACATCGGCCTTGGCTGCGCGTTCGTGCAGCACGTTGACCGGGCCGCCTGCCGCGAATGCCATGGCCGCGCCGTATCCGCCGCCGTAAAGGCCGGGCGGGGTCAGCACCTCGATATGTTCGGGCGGCAGTTCATCGACAAAGCGCGACGGCATGCTGCTTTGCCATTGCCCATACAGCCGCCGGTTGCCCGCAAAGCTGATCGTCGCCAGCCGTTCGGCACGCGTGATGCCGACATAGGCCAGGCGGCGTTCCTCCTCCAACCCCTTGGTGCCGTTCTCGTCCATCGCGCGCTGGCTGGGGAACAGGCCGTCTTCCCAGCCCGGCAAGAAGACAATGGGGAATTCCAGGCCCTTGGCCGCGTGCAGGGTCATGATGCTGACCTGTTCGGCCGCGTCCCCGTCGTCGCGGTCCATGACAAGGGCCACGTGTTCCAGGAAGCCTTGAAGGTTCTCGAATTCCTCGAGCGCCTTGACTAGTTCCTTGAGGTTGTCCAGCCGCCCCGGCGCATCGGGGGTCTTGTCGGCCTGCCACATGGCGGTATAGCCGGATTCGTCCAGAATCCGCTCGGCCAGTTCGACATGGCTCACGCGGTCGTCCAGGGCATCGGCGTGCCAGCGGCCCATGCTTTCCGTGAACTGGCGCATATGGGCTGCGGCCTTGCCGGACAGATCGCCCGCGGACAGCGCAGCAACGGTGCCCTCCAGCAGGGACAGGCCCCGCGCCCGCGCCATGTGCTGAATGGCCTGCAAGCCTTTTTCGCCCAAGCCCCGCTTGGGGGTATTGGCGATGCGTTCGAAAGCCAGGTCGTCGGCGGGGCTGACCACCAGCCGGAAATAGGCCATGGCATCGCGGATTTCCGCGCGTTCATAGAAACGCGGGCCGCCGATCACGCGATAGGGCAGGCCGATCGACATGAAGCGATCCTCGAAGGCGCGCATCTGGTGGGATGCGCGGACCAGGATCGCGATGTCGTTCAGACTGGTGCGGCCGATGCTGGCGCGGTGGCCGCCGTGGAAGGCCTCGATTTCTTCGCCGATCCAGCGGGCCTCGGCCTCGCTGTCCCAATGGCCGATCAGGCGCACCGGCTCTCCGGTCTCGGCATCGGTCCACAGGGTCTTGCCCAGCCGGCCCTGGTTGGCGGCGATCAGGCCCGATGCGGCAGCCAGGATCTGCGGGGTGGACCGATAGTTCTGTTCCAGCCGCACCACCTGGGCACCCGGAAAGTCGTGTTCGAAGCGCAGGATATTGCCGACCTCGGCGCCCCGCCAGCCATAGATCGACTGGTCGTCGTCACCCACGCAGCAGATGTTGCGGTGCCCCTGCGCCAGCAGCCGCAGCCAGAGGTATTGGGCCACGTTGGTGTCCTGGTATTCATCCACCAGGATATAGCGGAACCGGTCCTGCCAGCCGCGCAGCACGTCGGGATGCGCCTGGAACAGCGTCACGCAATGCATCAGCAGATCGCCGAAATCGACGGCGTTCAGCGTCAGCAGCCGATCCTGATAGGCCTTGTAAAGCCGCCCGCCCCAGCCGTCGAAACTGGCAGTCTCGCCCTTGGGCAGGTTCGCCGGGGTCAGGCAGCGGTTCTTCCAGCCGTCGATCAGCCCGGCAAGCTGGCGGGCGGGCCAGCGTTTCTCGTCCAGGTTCTCGGCCTGGATCAGCTGTTTCATCAGACGGATCTGGTCGTCGGTGTCCAGGATGGTGAAGGAGGGCTTCAGATGCACGTCGCCATTGCCGATCAACTCGGCATGGCGGCGCAGGATCTTGACGCTGATGGAATGAAAGGTGCCAAGCCAGGGCATTCCTTCGACCGTCTCGCCTAGCAGGCGGGCGATGCGGTTCCTCATTTCCCGCGCGGCCTTGTTGGTGAAGGTCACGGCCAGGATCTGCCCAGGCCGCGCACGGCCCAGCATCAGCAGATGCGCAATCCGCGTGGTCAGCGCGCGGGTCTTGCCCGTGCCCGCGCCCGCCAGCATCAGCACCGGGCCGTCCAGCGTTTCCACCGCCGCCCGCTGCGCCGGGTTCAACCCGTCCAGATAGGGGGCAGGGCGCGCGGCCATTGCGCGGCGGGACAGCGGGACATCGCCCATATCGTCGGAATCGTCCAAAAGCTCCATCCCGCCAACATAGGCGCAAGGGCAGGGCATGGAAAGCCCGTGTTCTGCCTTCGTTCGTGGCCCTTTGAATTACCGCCCCCGGATCCGCGGATCCATGGCGTCGCGCAGCCCGTCGCCGATATAGTTCACGCACAACACCGTCAGAGAGATGAACAGCCCTGGCAGGATCACCCGCCACGGATACATGATCATCTGGTCCACCGCGTCATAGAGCAGCCGCCCCCAGGTCGGGAAATCCGGCGGAAAGCCCAGGCCCAGGAAGGACAGCGCGCTTTCCGTGATGATCGCCGTGGCGATGCCCAGGGTGCCTGCGACCATGATCGGCGACAGGACATTGGGCAGCACATGGCGCAGGATCATCCGGTGGGCAGGCGTGCCGATGGACTTGGCGGCCAGGATGAATTCGCGTTCCTTCAGGCCCAGCACGTCGCCGCGCACGATGCGGGCGGCCTGCATCCAGCTTGTCGCGCCGATGGCGGACACGATCAGGATGAAGGTGCCCATGGCGGGGCCGAAGGATTGCGACAAGGGTTCGCGGAACAGCGTCACCATCAGCAGCAACAAGGGCAGCAGGGGCAGCGCCAGGAACAGTTCGGTCAGTCGCATCAGGGGTGCGTCCATGCGCCGGAAATATCCCGATACCAGGCCGATCAGGCTTCCCAGGGTGATGGCGATGATCATCGCGGTCAGGCCCACGGCGATGGACACCCGCCCCCCGGCCATCAGCCGTGCTAGCATGTCGCGGCCCAGCTGATCCGTGCCCAGCGGATGGGCGGCGGAAAAGCCGGAATTGCGCGCGCGGATGTCCACATAGGTCGGGTCGAGGGCCCAGATGTAAGGACCGACGGTCACGAACAGGATGGTCCCCACGAACAGCACCAAGGCCACCATGGCACCGCGATGGCTGCGGAACTGGCGCCAGATGTCGCGCCACTGGCTGCGCGTCTCGCCCCCTGCCTGGTGGGGATCGGCCGGGGGCAGGCCCGCGACCACGCCGGCCGAGGCTGCGGTGGCATCCACCGCTTCGGCGGTATCAAGGGCGTGCTGGCGTTCCGGGTCAGTCATAGCGGATCCTCGGGTCAAGGATGCCGTAAAGGATGTCGGCAATCAGGGTGAACAGCACGATCAGGATCGCGAAGATGAAGGTCAGCGTCAGCACCATGGGGATGTCGTTGCCGTGGATCGCGGTGATCAGCAACTGGCCCAGCCCGTTCACCTTGAACACCTGTTCGGTGATGATCGCGCCGCCGAAGACGGCGGGCAGGCCAAGCGCGATCACGGTGATGACCGGGATCAGGCTGTTCCTCAGCACGTGCTTCAGCACCACGGTCCTTTCCGACAATCCCTTGGCGCGGGCGGTGCGGACGTAATCCTGGCTCAGGTTGTCCAGCATGGAGGCACGCATGAAGCGGCTGATCTGGGCCGCGTTATACAGCGCCAGCACTGTCACCGGCATGACCATCTGCCGCACCTGCGCCCAGAAGCTGTCCCAGTCGCGCACCTGCAAGGTGGTGTCATACACGGACGGGAACCATTGCAGCTTGACCCCGAAGATGATGATCAGCACCACGCCCGTGAAGAAGGTGGGCATGGAAAAGCCGATCATCGACACAAAGGTGCCAAGCTGGTCGAACCAGGAATACTGCTTGTAGGCCGAGATGATGCCGATGGGCAGCGCGATCAGGATCCCCACCAGATAGCTGAATCCCACCACCGTCAGCGTCTGCGGCACGCGCTGCGCGATCACGTCGAAGACCGGGCTGCGCGACTGGAAGCTGATGATCCGCTGCATCCCGGCACTGAACTGGGTGCCGAACACGCTGTCGAACCAATACAGCGGCTCGACCCAGAAGAACTGCTTCAGCCACAGGACATAGCGGATGTACCAGGCCTGCCCCAGGCCAAGCGCCTCTCGCATCCGTTCCTTGACCTCGGGCGGGACGGTCAGCGGCACGTCGCCCAGGGGATCGCCGGGCGATGCTTCCAGCAGCATGAAGATCACGAACGAGATGAACAACAGCGTCGGGATCGCCAGCAGCAGGCGGCGGATGGTGAATGTCAGCATCGCAGGCCTCCAGGAAATGTCATTCGGCGCGGCACGGATCGGCGATGGTCCACTGGCTGCCTTTCCACCCATGGGGCGGGACGCCCGCCAGAAAACCGGATGCGGAATCCATGTCCTTGGCGCCGGTGGACAGGAACGGGTTCAGCACCGACGCGCCCTGCCGAAACAGCAAGCGCAATCCGGGGCGGGCGCGGCCATCGTCAGCGCCGGGACCAGAGCTTTCTTCACGTTCAACCCTTGCCTTGATGAATTCGGCCCCGCGACGGATCGCGGGGCCGGTCGGGATTACTGGACGCGGGTCCAGTCGGCAACGTTCCACAGTTCCGAATCCCAGGCGTTCATGACGACTCCGCCCAGGCTGTTGGAATGGGCCGAGGCCGTGCCGCGATAGATCAGCGGAATGATCGCGTTGCTGTCCTTGGTCAGCATATCGTTCAGCCGCCGGCCCATCTCGGCGCGCGCTGCCGGATCGACGGTCCGGCTCAGCTCGGCCATCAACTCGTCATAGGCCGGGTCGCAATAGCGGCTGATGTTTTCGCCCTGCCACTGGTTCGCGGGGCTGGGGGCCTTGTCGCAGGTCCATTTGGCCAGATAGGGCGCGGGGTTCCCGCCCTCGAAGTTGTCGGCATACATCTCCACGTCGGCATAGAATTTCTGCAGCGTGTCGGGCGAGCCGGGATCGGTCCCGAAGAAGACCGAGGCATCGACGGTCTTCAGTTCCGTCTCGATCCCGATTTCCGACCACCACTGCTTGATCAGCGCCTGGAAATCTTGGCGCACCGCGTTGACCGAGGTCTGGAACACCATCTTCAACTGCACGCCGTCCTTTTCGCGCACGCCGCTGCCGCCCACGGTCCAGCCTGCTTCCTCGAGCAGCGCCTTGGCACCCTCGATGTCCTGGGTCAGGCATTCCTCGTTGGTCGAGGCCCAGGCCTCGGGTGCCGGGACATAGTTGCAGGTGGGCTGGCCCGCCGCGCCATAGCCGATTTCCGTCAGAAGCTGGCGGTCGATGGCCATCGACAGCGCCTTGCGCACCGCCGGGTCGGTCAGGAAGGGATGGGGATGGGCATTCGTCGAACGCTCGCCTTCGGGATGGGACGACGAGGGGTCCGTCAGGTTCACGTGGATCCGTTCCACCAGGCTGCCAAAGGCCGCGCTGACCTTGCCCCGGCCCATCTGCTCCATCCCGGCGATCACGTCGGGGGCAAGCTGGGTGTTCCAGGCGTAATCGTATTCGCCGGTTTCCAGAACCGCCCGCGCCGCCGCCGCCGCATCGCCGCCGCCCTTGATGGTGGCGGTCGCGAAGGCGGGCTTCATCGCGTCGCGGTATTCGGGGTTCGCCTCGAAGGTGATCACGTCATTGGTCAGGAACTGCGTGACGCGGAACGGGCCGGTGCCGATCGGATTGAAGTTCTGGTCCGTGCAGGTCGGCGCATTGGCGCCCATGCAGTTTTCGAACTGCGCCTTCTGGATGATCGGCCCGTTCGCGCCGACAAAGGCCGAATAGGGATCGGGCATTGCTTCCTTGAAGGTGATCTTGACCGTCAGGTCATCGACCGCCTCGATCTTGTCGATCCCCTCGAACTTGGCAAGCTGCGAACAGCCACCCTCGGGGTCCATGCAGTACTGGCCTGAAAACACCACGTCGGCAGCCGTGACGGGCGTGCCGTCGGACCATTTCAACCCGTCCTGCAGTTTCCAGGTGACCGATTTCAGATCCTCGGCGATGCCGCCGTTTTCCAGCGTCGGGATTTCGGCTGCCAGGCGGGGGACATGCTCGCCCTCGGGGCTCATGCTGGCCAGCGGCTCCAGCACCATGCTGGACGCGATCAGTTCCTTGGTGCCCCCCGAAAGATAGGGGTTCATCGTGGACGGCGCCTGCCACATGATGATGTTCAGCGCGCCGTCGCTGCCCCGTTCGGCCATGGCGGCGGGCGCCAGGGCCAGGGTGGCGACCGCGCTCATCAGCATTGTCTTCAGCTTCATCAATCTCTCCTGTCGGAAGGTGCAACCGCGGGCGCGGCCGGGGATGTCTGTTGCCCTTGTCAGGCTTATGTCGTTGTTTCCCTTGGTATGCCGGGGGATCGTTGCGGTTCCCGGGCCCTGCGGAATGGCATCAGTTTCAATCGAAGCCCCTTTGGAAAGCAAGTCCTATCGCGTGACAGGGCGGCGGTTCTTTCGCCTTTGACTTTCCGCCGAGGGTGACTAGCCTTGCCCGGTGACCATGCCGGGGGCGATCTGATGCTGGATGACAAACCGCTTGTTTCCATTGAGAAACTTCGGGTCGAGTTCGAAACCGGCGATGGCGTCGTGGTGGGCGTCAAGGATATCAGCTTTGCCATCAACCCGGGCGAATGCGTCTGCGTCGTGGGCGAGTCCGGGTCGGGCAAGTCGGTCAGTTCGCTATCCCTGATGCGGCTGGTGGAATTCGGCGGTGGCACGATCACGGGCGGGCGGCTGATGTTCGACAGCGGCGACGGGCGCCAGATCGACCTGGCCCAACAATCATCCCCCGCGATGCGCGACATTCGCGGCAACCAGATCGGCATGATCTTCCAGGAACCGATGACGGCGCTGAACCCGGTCTTTACCGTGGGCGACCAGCTGACCGAAGGGCTGATGGTCCATCGCAACATGACCAAGGCCCAGGCTCGTGCCCGCGCCTTGGAAATCCTGCGCCAGGTCCGCATCCCCGAACCCGAGCGCCGGCTGGACCAGTATCCCCACGAATTGTCGGGCGGGATGCGCCAGCGGGTCGTGATCGCCATCGCCATGGCCTGCGAGCCGCGCCTGCTGATCTGCGACGAACCCACGACCGCCCTGGACGTGACCATCCAGGCAGAAATCCTGGCGCTGATCGACCGGTTGAAGCGCGAAAAGCAGATCGCGGTGCTGTTCATCACCCATGACATGGCGGTGGTGGCGCAGATGGCCGACCGCGTGGTCGTCATGTATCGCGGCCAGAAGGTCGAGGAAGGCCCCGTCGCCGAGGTCTTCGAGAACCCCAGGGAAGATTATACCAGGATGCTGCTGGCCGCCGTGCCGCGCCTGGGGGAAATGACCGGCAAGCCCGCCCCCGAACGGATGCGCCTGATGCGCGACGGCACCCTGTCGGCGCCCGAGCCGATCATCGTCAAGGATCCCAAGCCCCTGCTGACGGTGAGGAACCTGACCACGCGCTTTGCCGTCAAGGGCGGGCTTTTGCGCCGCACCACAGCCCGCGTCCACGCGGTCGAGGATGTCAGCTTTACCATCAACGCGGGCGAAACCCTGTCGCTGGTTGGCGAATCCGGCTGCGGGAAATCCACCTGCGGGCGGTCTCTCTTGCGGCTGGTCGAACCGGATTCGGGAAAGGTCGATCTGGGCGGCACCGACATTCTGGCGCTGTCCCCGCGCGATCTGCGCCGCGCGCGCCGCGACATGCAGATGATCTTCCAGGATCCCTTTGCCAGCCTCGATCCGCATATGAAGCTCTATGACCAGGTGGCCGAGCCGTTGGAGAATTACGGCATCGGCAGCCGGTCCGAACGCCGCGACAAGATCGCCGCATTGTTCGACCGGGTGGAACTGCCCCGCAGCTTCATGCGCCGTTACCCGCACGAGATGTCGGGCGGCCAGCGCCAGCGCATCGCCATCGCCCGCGCGCTTGCCCTGAACCCCAAGCTGATCATCGCGGACGAGGCCGTGTCGGCGCTGGACGTGTCGGTGCAGGCGCAGGTGCTGAACCTGCTGATGGAGTTGCAGCAGGATCTGGGCATCTCGATGCTGTTCATCAGCCATGACATGGCTGTGGTCGAACGCGTCAGCCACCATGTCGGCGTGATGTATCTGGGCCGCATCGTGGAAATGGGCACCCGTGCCCAAGTGTTCGAGAACCCGCAACACAATTACACCCGGCAGTTGATGGCCGCCGTGCCGGTGGCTGATCCGCGCCAGAAGAAGATCAGCGAGGATCTGAACTTCAAGCCCATCCCCTCGCCCATCCATCCCGTCGATTACCAGGCAGCGCCCTCGGTGTATCGCGAGGTCGCGCCGGGTCACAAGGTTCTGGTCGAACCGGCGACCCATCACTAGGGTCAAACCCCCGAAACCTGAGCTTGCAGATCATGCAGAATGGGTTCACCCTGTCCCCGCTGAAGGAGACCGTTCATGCCCGTCAAAAACCGATTTGCCGAACTTCTGCCTGAAATCACCGCATGGCGCCGCGATTTCCACGAACATCCTGAACTGCTGTATGACGTTCACCGCACCGCAGGCCGGGTGGCCGAATTACTGCGCGGCTTCGGCTGCGACGAGGTGGTCGAGGGCGTGGGCCGGACCGGCGTCGTGGGCGTCATCAAGGGCAGAACCGACAGCCGGGGCCGCGTGATCGGCCTGCGCGCCGACATGGACGCCCTGCCGATCATCGAGCAGACGGGATTGGGTTACGCGTCGAAAACGCCGGGCAAGATGCACGCCTGCGGCCATGACGGCCATACCGCGATGCTGCTGGGCGCCGCGAAATACCTGGCCGAGACGCGCAACTTCGACGGAACCGCCGTGGTGATCTTCCAGCCCGCCGAGGAAGGCGGGGCAGGGGGCGAGGCGATGGTGCTGGACGGTCTGGTCAGCCGCTGGAACATCCAGGAATTCTACGGGATGCACAATATGCCGGGAATGCCGGTGGGCAGCTTCTCGATCAAGCCGGGGGCCATGATGGCGGCGGCGGACCAGTTCGACATCATCGTGACGGGAAAGGGCGGCCATGCCGCCAAGCCCCATGAATGCATCGACACCACGCTGACCGCCGCCCAGATCATCGTGGCCCTGCAATCGGTGGTCGCGCGCAACATCGATCCGCTGAAGAACGCAGTGATCTCGGTCTGCGTCGTGTCCACGGATTCGACCGCCCATAACGTGATTCCGCAGGTGGTCAAGCTGAAGGGCACGGCCCGAAGCCTGGATCCGGGCGTCCGCGACCAGTTGGAAGAGGGCATCACCCGCGTTGCCACCAACATCGCCGCCGCCATGGGAGCCACGGCGCAGGTGGATTATCAGCGCGGCTATCCGGTCACGATGAACGACGACCAGGCGACCGTCTGGGCCGCCGACGTAGCGCGAGAGATCGCGGGCGACGTGAACATGGATATGCAGCCGATGATGGGCGGAGAGGATTTCAGCTATATGCTGAACGAAAAGCCCGGCGCCTATATCTTCGTGGGCAACGGCGACACGGCGATGGTCCACCACCCCGCCTATAACTTCAACGACGATGCGATCCCGGCGGGATCAAGCTGGTATGCAGGCATGGTCGAACAGCGGATGCCCGCCGCCTGATCATTCCTTGCTGCCGGGGATGTCGCAGCTATCCCCGGCAGTGTCGGAAATGCGATTGTCATTCCGCTGCAATCGTCCGAAATGCTGTCAATCCTGACAGCCGAGAAAGCGGACCCCATGAAAAGCTATACGCTGCGCGTCACCTGCGCCTCGACCCGCGGGATCGTGGCGGCCATCTCGGGCTATCTGGCCGGGCACGACTGCAACATCACCGACAGCGCGCAGTTCGATGACACGGAAACCGGCCGTTTCTTCATGCGCGTCAGCTTCCGATCCGAAGGAACGGCAGCCCTGGGCCAGTTGCAGCAGGGCATCGCACCCATCGCCGAACGCTTCGGAATGGAGGCCGAGTTCAGCGACGACGCTGTGAAGAAGAAAGTCGTCATCATGGTCAGCCGTTTCGGGCACTGCCTGAACGACCTTTTGTATCGCTGGCGGATCGGCGCGCTGCCCATCGACATCGTGGCGGTGATTTCCAACCACATGGATTACCAAAAGGTCGTGGTGAACCATGACCTGCCCTATTACTGCGTCAACGTGACCAAGGAAAACAAGGCTCAGGCCGAGGCCGAGCAGATGCGCATTGTCCGCGACGCTGGCGCGGAGCTGATCGTGCTGGCGCGATATATGCAGGTGCTGTCGGATCAGATGTGCCAGGCCATGTCGGGGCGGATCATCAACATCCACCATTCGTTCCTGCCGTCGTTCAAGGGCGCCAACCCCTACAAGCAGGCCTACGAGCGCGGCGTGAAGCTGATCGGGGCGACCAGCCATTACGTGACCGCCGACCTGGACGAAGGCCCGATCATCGAACAGGACACCGTGCGCGTCACACACGCCCAGTCGCCGGGCGACTATGTGTCGCTGGGCCGCGATGTCGAGGCGCAGGTTCTGGCCCGCGCCGTCCACGCCCATATCCACGGGCGCGTCTTCTTGAACGGCGACAAGACCGTGGTCTTCCCCCCGTCGCCCGGCAGCTATGTCAGCGAACGGATGGGATAAGTTGAAGGGGGCTTTGCGCCCCCGTCACGCTGACGCGCGACTCCCCCGCAGGATATTTCAGCCAAGGCAAAGCGGCGAAACCTTTTCTTAGAGCGCGTTGCGTCTAATCGGTTTCATATCCGGCGGCTTTGAAGAAATTGTAGCATTCCTCATCGGTGAAAAGATCGCAGACCTGCCCGACGGCGTGCCAGAGAGCCTCGTAGGTTCGCGCGGCGGCTCTCCGGATCAGGGCCTTGAGCTTTGCGAAGGCCATCTCGATCGGGTTCAGATCCGGACTGTAGGGAGGCAAGAACAAGAACCACGCGCCAACGGCGCTCATAGTCGCCGCTGCCTTGGGACTCTTGTGCGATGACAGGTTATCCAGAATGATCACATCGCCGGGTCGCAGTGTCGGGGCCAGTTGGGTTTCGACATAGAGCTCGAACAGTTCGCGGTTCATGGCACCGTCGATCACCCAGGGCGCATCCAGCCGGTCATGGCGCAGGGCGGCGATGAAGGTCTGGGTGTTCCAGTGGCCGAAGGGCGCATGGTCGACAAGGCGCGCGCCTTTTGGAGACCATCCGGTGGTCTTGGCCATGTTCGTCTTCAGCGACGTCTCGTCGATGAAACCAAGGCGCGTCAACGCGCTGCGCATGAACGGTTGGCGTCGTGTGATCCAGATATGGCGTGCCTGCCGGATCTCAGGCCGCTTCTGCTCGAGGGCTTGCAGGTCTTTTTTTGTGTGTCAGCCCGAGACCGCGCAAAAACCGCCAAACCGAGACACGGTGAATGGCGATGCCGTGATGATCCGCAAGTTCGCCGACCAGGTCGTTCAGCGTCAGATCGGGCTTCGCCTTCATGCGCGCGGTGATCCAGTCCCCCACACCAACCAATTTGCCATGACCACCACCATGGCCTTGGGCACGCGGAGCTAACCCGCCCGTCTCGCGCTTCAGGATCACCATGTCGTTGACGAACTTCACCGAAACCCGGAACCGCGCAGCGGCTGAACGGTGCGAGTTCCCTTCCTCCACAAACGCCACAACGCGCTCTCGGAGCGCCATAGGATGCGGTCTGCCCATATCATCCCTCCACCTGTCATGCAGGCAGGGAATCACAGATCAAGCCACAGGGGTATCCTGAATCGGGAAAGCCGCAATACGCTCTAATCCGTCTGCGTTATCAGAGGCTTACGGTACAGGCGGGGACGCCGATGACCGTCCAAGGCAAAGCGCCCCGGTTCCTTTCGGAATCGGGGCGTCATGGCTTTTGCCTTGGTCGAGATATCCCGGGGGACCGGGGGCAGCGCCCCCGGCTTTCTTATTGCGGCAGTTCCGCGTTGATCCCTTCCACGAAGAAGTTCATCCCCGACAGTTCCTCGTCCGTGGCCACCTGACCCTCGGCCAGCCAGGCCGAACCGTCCGCCTTGTTCAGCGGGCCGGTGAAGGGGTGGTATTCGCCTGCGCCGATATTGTCGCGCAGGGTCTCGGCCTCGGCCTTGACTTCGGCGGGGACAGCCTCGGTGATCTCGCCGATGGCAACGATGCCGTCGCCGATGCCGCCCCAGACGGCCTCGGGCTGCCATGTGCCGTCCAGGACGCGGCCCACGCTTTTGACGTAATGCGCAGCCCAGTTGTTATAGACCGAGGACACCCGCGGTGTCGGCGCGAAGGATGCCATGTCGGCGGCCTGGCCAAAGCCGATCTTGCCCTGTTGCTGCAACTGCGCCAGCGGCGCGGTCGAGTTGGTGTGCTGCAGGATCACGTCCACGCCTTCGGCCATCAGGGCGTTGGCGGCGTCGGCCTCCTTGGCGGGGTCGAACCAGGTATAGGCCCAGACCACGCGCATCTCGACGTCCGGGTTCACCTTCTTGGCGTGGATATAGGCCGAGTTGATGCCCTGGATCACCTCGGGGATCGGAAAGGTCGCAATATAGCCGATCTTGTTCGACTGGGTCATGCGGCCCGCGATGGTCCCGGTGACGGCCCGGCCCTCATAGAAGCGGCCGTCATAGGTACCCACGTTCTCGGTGCGCTTGTAGCCGGTGTTGTGTTCGAACTTGATGTCGGGGAACTTGGCCGCGACGTTGATGACCGCGTCCATATAGCCGAAGCTGGTCGCATAGATCACGTCGTTGCCCGCAAGCGCCAACTGGGTCAGCGCGCGTTCGGCATCGACGCCTTCCGGGACGCTTTCCAGATAGGTGGTTTCCACCCGGTCGCCGAATTCCTCCTCGACCGCAAGGCGGCCCTGGTCGTGCTGATAGGTCCAGCCGCCGTCACTGACCGGGCCGACATAGATGAAGCCGACCTTCAGCGGCTCGTCTTGGGCCCAGGCGGGCAGGGCAAGGCTGATCGTCGTCATGGCGGCGACGCTGGCGATAAGCTGTCTGCGGTTCATGTGTTCCCTCTCTGATGAACCCGGCGCATCAGCGCAGGGCGTGAAAATCCTGCCCCAGCGATCCGGGGGCGGTGCCGCCCGCGCGGCGGCTGAATTTTTGGCGCGCCGAAATCGCCACCAGCACGATGATCGTGGCCAGATAGGGCGCCATCGACAGCAGTTGCACCGGCACCCGCACGCCTGCCGCCTGCAGGCGCAGTTGCAGCACGGTGACGCCGCCGAAAAGCCAGGCTCCGGCCAGAACGCCCGGTGCCGTCCAGTTGGAAAAGACCACGATGGCAAGCGCGATCCAGCCCGCGCCGGCGGTCATCCCTTCGGTCCATTGCAGCACGGTCGCGACCGAGATGAAGGCCCCGCCGATCCCCGCCATGGCCCCGCCAAAGGCGATTGCGGCAAGGCGCACCCGCCGCACGTCATAGCCAAGCGCATGGGCCGCGTCGTGGTTTTCCCCCACGCCGCGCAGGATCAGCCCTGCGCGCGACCGGTTCAGGAACCACCAGATCGCGGGCACCATCGCCAGCCCCAGCCAGACGATCCAGTTGAGGCCCAGCGGCCCGGCGGTCATCGTGGGTGCCCTCACCCCCTCGACCGGCTTGCCGAACAGCGCGGCAAGGCCCAAGCCGAACAGGGTCAGCGCCAAGCCGGATGCGACCTGGTTCGACATCAGGAACTGCGTCAGGATCGTGAAGGGCAGGGCGACCAGTGCCCCCGCCAGCGCCGCCACGGCAAAGCCAAGGAAGGCATTGCCGCTGTAATAGGCAGTGGCAAAGCCCGACAGGGCGCCCACGATCATCATCCCCTCGACCCCGAGGTTCAGGACGCCCGCGCGTTCTACGACCAGTTCGCCCAAGGCGGCGAACAGGATCGGGGTCGATGCGGACAGAAGCAGCAGGAACAGGGCTATGGGGTCGATCATCATGCCGTGGCCCTTCTGGTGATGCGGTAACGGGTCAACAGGTCGAAGCCCAGAAGGAAGAACAGAAGCATCCCCTGGAAGACCTGCACGGTCGCGGCGGGCAGGTTCATCGTCAGCTGCGCCAATTCCCCGCCGATATAGGTCAATGCCAGCAGCAGCCCCGCCAGCAGGATGCCCACGGGGTGCAACCGGCCCAGGAAGGCCACGATGATCGCGGTGAAGCCATAGCCGACGCCGACCTTGTCGGTGATCTGGCCCGCCGGGCCCGCGACCTCGAACAGTCCCGCCATCCCGGCAAGCGCGCCCGAGAGGCCCAGGCAGAAGGCCACCAGCGTCTGGGGCTTCACGCCAGCAAAGCGCGCGGCGCGGGGGGCGATGCCTGCCGCGCGGATGTGGAAGCCACGGATATGGCGCGACATCAGGAACCATGTCGCCAGCACGGCTGCGGCGGCCGCGACCACGCCCCAATGCGCGCCGGTCCCGGCGATCAGTTCCGGGTTCGAGGCGGCGGGATATTGCTGCAGGTTGCGCGATCCAGGCATCCCGAAGCCCTCGGGGTTTTTCATTGGCCCGAAGGCCATCCAGGCGGCGATGCGCTGCGCGACATAGACCAGCATCAGCGACACCAGGATCTCGGACGCGCCGAACCAGTTGCGCAGCAGGGCCGGGATCATGCCCCAGGCCCAGCCGCCCAGTGCGCCCGCGATCACCATGGCGGGGAAGATCCACATCTCGGGCGCGGGATAGGCGGCAAGGGCGACGGCGGCGCCGGTGATGGCGCCGATGATGTATTGCCCCTCGGCCCCGATGTTCCAGATGCCTGCGCGAAAGCCCACGGCAAGGCCCGAGGCGATCAGGATCAGGGGCGCGGCCTTGACCAGAAGCTGGGGGCGGGAATAGCCGGCGGCAGGCCCGAACAGCGGATCCCAGAAGATGGTGCGGATCGCGGCCACCGGGTCATAGCCCATGATCGCGAACAAAAGCCCGCCCGCCAGCATTGTGGCCACCACCGCCATGACCGGAGTCGCGATCTGCCAGAGGGCCGAGGTTTCAGTGCGCGGGACAAGGCGGATCATAGGTGGGCCACCTCCATCCCGTGGGCGCCGCCCAGCATCAGGCCGATCTGGTCCAGGGTCAGCCCATCTGTTGGGACGGGGGCGGAAAGGCGGCCTTCGTTCAGCGCGCAGAAACGGTCGGAAAGTTCCAATATCTCGTCCAGGTCTTGGGAAATCACGATCACGCCCGCGCCCTTGCTCGCCAGATCCAGCAGCGACTGGCGCACGGCTGCGGCAGCGCCCGCATCGACACCCCAGGTGGGCTGGTTCACCACCAGCACGCGGGGGGCCTGCATCACCTCTCGGCCGATGACGAATTTCTGCAGGTTGCCGCCGGAAAGGGCCTTGGCGGCGGTGCCGGGGCTGGGGGTGCGGACGTCAAAGGCGCGGATCACGTCCTGCGCAAAGGCACGGGCGGCGGCGCGGTCGATCAGCCCCATGCGGACCAACCCCTTGCGCGCGCCCGCCGTCAGCAGGGTGTTGTCGGTCAGGCTGAAGTCGGGAACGGCGGCGTGGCCCAACCGATCTTCGGGTGCGGCCAGAAGGCCCGCACAGCGCCGCGCCTCGGGGCCGAGGCGGGACAGGTCGGCCCCTTCCAGCAGGATCGTGCCGGGTGCGCTGCGCATCTCGCCCGACAGGGCCGCCAGCAATTCGTCCTGGCCGTTGCCCGCGACCCCGCCGATGCCCAGGATCTCGCCCGCGCGCAGGGTCAGGGCGACGGATTTGAGCGCCGTGCCTTCCGCCGTGGGGGCGGGCAGGGACAAGCCCTTGACCTGCAACAGGACCTCGCCCGCTTGCCGTCCGCTGCGATCGATGGGGCGCATTTCGCCGCCCACCATCATCGCGGCTAGCGTCCGGGCCGAATGGGCGCGCGGATCGCAACTGTCCACCACCCGGCCATGGCGCAGGATCGTGGCGCGGTCGCAATGGGTGCGGATTTCTTCCAGCTTGTGGCTGATGTACAGGATCGCGGTGCCCTGGTCCGCCAGCTTGCGCAGGGTCGCGAACAGCAGTTCGGCCTCTTGCGGGGTCAGGACGCTGGTCGGTTCGTCCATGATCAGCAGGCGCGGGTTCTGCAGCAGGCAGCGGATGATTTCCACCCGCTGGCGTTCGCCCGCGGACAGGGTGACGACGCGGCGCGCGGGGTTCAGGGGCAGGCCGAAGTCGTGGCTAACCTGCGCGATCCGGGCGGACAGCTCGCGCCGGGGCGGCGGGTTCTCCATCCCAAGGGCGATGTTTTCCGCGACCGTCAGGGCGTCGAACAGCGAAAAATGCTGGAACACCATCGCCACGCCGGCCGACCGTGCGGCGCGGGGGTCAGTCGGCTGGTGCGGCTGCCCGTTCAGCAGCATTTCCCCATCGTCCGGGCGGATCAGGCCATAGATCATCTTGACCAGCGTCGATTTGCCCGCGCCGTTTTCGCCCAGCAGGGCGTGGATTTCCCCCGTTGCGACCGCAAAGGACACATCGTCATTGGCGCGGACGCCGGGATAGGATTTGCCGATCCCCCTGGCCCGGAAAACTGCCGCGTCGGTCAAACTTTGTCCCCTTGGTCAAATCCTTACCCATGCTTATCGCGCAAGTGACGCCAAGGGCAATTGCGCTGTTTCGGCAGGTTGCGATAGATGTCTGACCATGCCCGCGAAAAATCCCCGATTCATCCATCTCCGCACACATTCCGAACATTCGCTGCTGGAAGGTGCCATTCCTGTGGGCAAGCTGCCCGGTCTGGCCGCGGATGCGGGGATGCCCGCCGTGGCGCTGACCGACACGAACGCCATGTTCGCGGCGCTGGAATTCAGCGTGAAGGCGATGGACAAGGGCGTCCAGCCGATCATCGGCTGCCAGATCACCCTGCAGGACGGGGCGACGGGGCCGGTGGTCCTTCTGGTGCAGAATCAGGCAGGCTGGCTGAACCTGATGGCGCTGTCGTCCTGTCTTTACCTGCGCGACGGCGGCGCGCTGCCCCATGTCACCGTCGATGAACTGTGCAAGCACGCCGAGGGCCTGATCTGCCTGACCGGCGGTCCGACTGGGCCGCTGGCCTGCCTGATCGCCCAAGGGCAGCGCGACAAGGCCGATGCCCTGGCCGACCGGCTGGCCGCGGCCTTTCCGACCCGGCTTTATGTCGAACTCCAGCGCCACCCTGGCGAGAACGGCCAACTGATGCCCGCCGAGGCCGCGTCCGAGGCCGGGCTGATCGAGCTGGCCTATGCGAAGTCGCTGCCGCTGGTCGCCACGAACGACGTTTATTTCCCCAAGGCCTCGATGTTCGAGGCCCATGACGCGCTGATCTGCATCGCCGAAAAGGCCTATGTGGACCAGTCCCAGCCCCGCCGCCGCCTGACGCCGCAGCATTACTTCAAGTCGGCCGAGGAAATGGCCGTGCTGTTCGCCGACCTGCCCGAAGCCCTGGACAACACCGTCGAGATCGCCCGCCGCTGCGCCTTTGCCGTCAAGAAGCACGCCCCGATCCTGCCCAGATTCGCGGATGACGAGGTCAGCGAATTGCGCCGCCAGGCCCGCGAAGGGCTGGAACGGCGGCTGAAGGTCATTTCCCATGCAGTAAGCGTCCAGGAATACCACGACCGCCTGGATTTCGAACTGGGCATCATCGAGCAGATGGGTTTCCCCGGCTATTTCCTGATCGTGGCGGACTTCATCGGCTGGGCGAAGCAGCACGACATCCCGGTGGGGCCGGGGCGGGGGTCGGGCGCGGGGTCGCTGGTGGCCTATGCCCTGTCGATCACGGACCTGGATCCGCTGCGCTATTCGCTGCTGTTCGAACGCTTCCTGAACCCGGAACGCGTGTCCATGCCCGACTTCGACATCGACTTCTGCATGGACCGGCGCGAGGAAGTGATCCGCTATGTCCAGGGCAAATACGGGGCCGACAAGGTGGGCCAGATCATCACCTTTGGTGCGCTGCTGTCAAAGGCCGCCGTACGCGACGTGGGCCGCGTGTTGCAGATGCCCTTCGGCCAGGTGGACCGCCTGTCCAAGATGATCCCCCTGGAAGGCGTGAAGCCCGTCAGCATCGCCAAGGCCCGCGCGGACGAACCCCGCCTGCGCGAAGCCGCCAAGGAGGAGGTCGTCAAGCGCCTGCTGGATTATGCCGAGCAGCTTGAAGGGCTGTACCGCAACGCCTCCACCCATGCGGCGGGCGTGGTGATCGGCGACCGGCCGCTGGACCAGCTTGTGCCGCTGTACCGCGACCCGGCCTCGGACATGCCGGCCACGCAGTTCAACATGAAATGGGTCGAGGCCGCCGGGCTGGTCAAGTTCGACTTCCTGGGCCTCAAGACGCTGACGGTGATCCAGAACGCGGTGGACCTGATCAATGGCGGCGGGCGTCCGCTGCACGTCGCGGCGGACGGGCGGGTGCTTTACGATCCGGCGCCGGGGACGGAGAACCAGATCAACCTGATCCCCCTGGACGACAAGGCGACCTATGACCTGTTTGCCAGCGCCAAGACGGTTGCGGTGTTCCAGGTGGAATCCAGCGGCATGATGGACGCGCTCCGGCGCATGAAGCCCACCTGCATCGAGGACATCGTGGCGCTTGTGGCGCTGTATCGTCCCGGCCCGATGGAGAACATCCCGACCTATTGCGAGGTCAAGAACGGGCTGCGGGAACTGGAATCGCTCCATCCCAGCATCGACCCCATCCTGGCGGAAACCCAGGGCATCGTCGTCTATCAGGAACAGGTGATGCAGATCGCGCAGGTCATGGCGGGATACAGCCTTGGCGGCGCCGACCTGTTGCGCCGCGCGATGGGCAAGAAGATCGCCAGCGAGATGGCCAAGGAGCGTCCGAAGTTCGTCGATGGCGCGGTGGCAAACGGGGTGGATCCCAAGAAGGCGGGCGAGGTTTTCGACCTGCTGGAGAAATTCGCCAACTATGGCTTCAACAAGTCGCACGCGGCGGCCTATGCCGTGGTCAGTTATCAGACCGCTTGGCTCAAGGCGAACCACCCGGTCGAGTTCATGGCCGCAGTGATGAACTGCGACATCCACCTGACCGACAAGCTGGCGATCTACAAGCGCGAATGCGACCGTATGAGCATTGCCATCGTGCCGCCTTGCGTGAACCGATCTGCCCCCACCTTCAGCGTGCGCGAAGGCCGCATCCATTACGCGCTGGGCGCGCTGAAGGGCGTCGGCGTCGAGGCGATGAAGCTGATCCACGAGGCCCGCGGCGACCTGCCCTTCCGCGACATCCATGACCTTGCACGCCGCGTGGACATGAAGCGCGTGGGCAAGCGCCCACTGGAAATGCTGGCCCGCGCGGGCGCCTTCGACGTGCTGGACGACAACCGCGCCCGCGTGGTCAAGGGTCTGGACGCGCTGTGCGCCTGGTCGGCGGCGGTGCAGGACCAGGCGGCCTCCAGCCAGACCTCGCTGTTCGGCGGGGGCGAGGATCTGCCGCCACCGCGCGCGCCCATCACCGGCGTCTGGCTGCCCACCGAAAAGCTGGCCGAGGAACACAAGGCCGTGGGTTTCTATCTGTCGGGCCATCCCCTGGACGATTACTTGCCCGCCTTGAAGCGCAAGAAGGTGATGACCCTGGCCGAGATCAGCCAGGAGGCCTTGGGCGGCCCATTGGTCGCCAGCATCGCGGGCACGGTCGCCGCGCGCATGGAACGCAAGTCCGCCAAGGGCACGCCATACGCCTTTGTCAGCCTGTCCGACCCGACCGGACTTTACGAGGTGACTGTATTCTCCGACCTGCTGACCGCCTCCCGCGATCGGCTGGAGCCGGGACAGAACGTGGTCTTGCAGGTCAAGGTCGAACCCTCGGGCGACGGGGTCAAGATGCTGGCGAATTCGGTCGCAGCCATGGAGGACGTGGTGGCCGACGCGGGCGCCGGCTGCCTTGCGGTCGAGATGCAGGGCGCCGACACCATCGCGCGCATCGCCGAAACCCTGGCCCGCATCCGGACCGAGATCACGGTTCCCGCCCGGTCGCGCGGCCCCGTCCTGTTGCGCATCCGCGAAGGCGACGAGGTGATCGAGATCGAGGTGGCGAACGACGCCCCTCTGACCACGCCCGCCCGCCAGGCCCTGCGCGCGGTCCCCGGCGTTTTGGACGTGGTCGAGGAATAGGCCCCTAGGCAAATGTTCGCCTTTCGTGCTAGTCCTGTGAAAACGGAAAAAGAGGCGGGCATGAGGGTTCTGGGCATTGATCCGGGTTTGCGGAACATGGGCTGGGGCGTGATCCAGGTCGACGGATCGCGCTTGCGTCATGTGGCGAACGGAGTGATCCAGACCGATGCGGGCGATCTGGGGGTGCGGCTTTTGCAGCTTTACCGCGGATTGACGGCAGTGATCGCAGCCCATGCCCCTGACGCCGCGGCGGTCGAGCAGACCTTCGTGAACAAGGATGCCGTGGGCACGCTGAAGCTGGGACAGGCGCGGGGCATCGCCCTCTTGGCCCCGGCCGAAGCTGGGCTTGCTATCGGCGAATACGCCCCCAACGCCGTCAAGAAGACCGTCGTGGGTGTGGGCCACGCAGGCAAGGAACAGGTGCAGCACATGGTCAAGGTCCAGCTTCCCGGCGTTACCTTCGACAGCGCGGACGCTGCCGACGCCCTAGCCATTGCCATCTGCCACGCCCGCCACCTTCAAGGCCGTAGCCTACGCATCGTGGAGCGGTCCGCATGATCGGGCGCATCGCCGGGATCATCCTGCACCGGGCGCGCGATCATGTCCTGATCGACGTGCGCGGCGTGGGCTATATTGTCCATGTCAGCGACCGCACCGCCGCCAGCCTGCCGCCGGTAGGGCAGGCGGTGGCCCTTTATACCGACCTGATGGTGCGAGAGGATCTGCTGCAACTGTTCGGCTTCCCCTCGATGCTGGAAAAGGAATGGCACCGTCTGCTGACGGGCGTGCAGGGGGTCGGCGCCAAGGTGTCGCTGGCGATCCTCAGCACGCTGGGGGCCGAGGGGCTGGGCCGGGCCATTGCCCTGGGCGACTGGGCCTCGGTCCGGCGGGCTAACGGGGTGGGACCAAAGCTTGCCCAGCGGGTGGTGCTGGAACTGAAGGACAAGGCGCCCTCGATCATGGCGCTTGGCGGGACGCTGAGCGTGGACATGGGCGTCCCGGCGGTCGATACCGATGCCGTCATCGAACCCACAGGCGCCCCCGCTGCCAGGCCTGCCGCGCCGTCCGATGCCATGCTTGCCGCCCGCGCCACCGCCGACGCGCTGTCGGCCCTTGCCAATCTGGGCTATGCTGCCAGCGAGGCGGCCCAGGCCGTGGCCGAGGCGCAGGCGCGGGAACCCACGGCCCAAACCCCTGCGTTGATCCGCGCGGCGCTGCGTCTGCTGGCGCCAAAGGAATAAGGGGGCGCTGATGCACGGGAACGCAAAGGTCTTCATGCTGATGGCCGCCATGACCGCCCTGGTCATGGCGCTTGGCTGGATGCTGGGCGGGCAGGGGGGCGCGGTGATCGCGCTGCTGCTGGCCGGCGGGATGAACGTCTTTTCCTGGTGGAACAGCGACAAGATGGTCCTGCGCCAGCAGGGCGCGGTCGAACTGTCGCCGGGGCAGGGCGGCGATCTGTACCGCATGACCGCCGAACTGGCCCGACGGGCGGACCTGCCCATGCCCAAGCTGTATCTGCTGCCGACCGACCAGCCGAACGCCTTTGCCACCGGCCGCAATCCCGAGAATTCGGCCGTCGCGGTGACCCAAGGGCTGGTCCGCACCCTGTCGCGCGATGAAATTGCGGGCGTGATCGCGCATGAACTGGCCCATATCAAGCACCGCGACACGCTGACGATGACCGTCACGGCGACCATGGCGGGGGCCATTGCGATGATGGGCAACATGATGCTGTTCACCGGCGGACGCGACGACCGGGGCGGCGGCCTGGGCGCGATCCTGGCGATGATCTTCGCGCCCCTGGCCGCGATGATGGTGCAGATGGCGATTTCGCGCGCGCGGGAATTCGAGGCCGATGCCACGGGTGCGCAGATCAGCGGCCAGCCGCAGGCGCTGGCCTCGGCGCTTGCGAAGATCTCGCAGATGGCGGGGCGCACGCTGAACATCCCTGCGGAAAAGAATCCGGCGGCGGCGTCCATGTTCATCGTCAACCCGTTGGGCGGGCTGCGCATGGACCGCCTGTTCGCCACCCATCCCGCGACCGAGGATCGGATCGCCCGGCTGATGGCGATTGATGGCGGCACCCGCGAACGCCCCTCGTCCATCCCGCGCAGCGGGGGGCAGGACGACGGCCCTTGGGGGCGCGGATGATTCAGCCCGACCCGACCCTGCGCCCCGAACCGATGGACGGCGAATCGGAAGACCGCGCCCTGCGGCCGCAGATGCTGTCCGAATTCGTGGGCCAGGCCGAGGCGCGCGCCAACCTGCGCGTCTTCATCGAAAGCGCAAAGATGCGCGGCAAGGCGATGGACCACACGCTGTTCTTCGGCCCGCCGGGATTGGGCAAGACCACCTTGGCGCAGATCATGGCGCGCGAACTGGGCGTGAACTTCCGCATGACATCCGGGCCGGTCTTGGCGCGGGCAGGGGATCTGGCGGCGATCCTGACCAATCTGGAAGCCCGCGACGTGCTGTTCATCGACGAAATCCACCGCATGAACCCGGCGGTCGAGGAGATCCTGTATCCGGCGCTGGAGGATTTCGAACTGGATCTGGTGATCGGCGAAGGCCCTGCGGCGCGAACCGTGCGGATCGAGTTGCAGCCCTTTACCCTGGTGGGCGCGACGACGCGGCTGGGCCTGCTGACCACGCCTCTGCGCGACCGTTTCGGCATCCCGACGCGGCTGGAGTTCTATACCATCGCCGAACTGGATCTGATCGTGCAGCGCGGCGCGCGGTTGATGGGCATCCAGGCCGACCCCGACGGGACGCGCGAAATTGCCCGTCGTGCCCGCGGGACGCCCCGGATTGCCGGGCGGCTGCTGCGCCGGGTTGTGGACTTCGCCCTGGTCGAAGGCGACGGCCGGTTGACACGCGAAATCGCGGATACAGCCCTGACCAGGCTTGGCGTGGACGACCTGGGCCTGGATGGCGCGGACCGGCGTTACCTGATGCAGATGGCCGACCATTATGGCGGCGGTCCGGTGGGGGTCGAGACGCTGTCGGCAGCCCTGTCCGAAAGCCGCGACGCGATCGAGGAGGTGATCGAGCCTTATCTGCTGCAGCAAGGCCTGATCGCCCGAACCCCGCGCGGGCGGCAGTTGACGGCAGGCGCCTGGCGGCATCTGGGGCTGGCCGCCCCGGCATCGCCTTCGCAGGCCAGCCTGTTCGACGGCTGACATGGCAAGGGGGCTTTGCCCCCCTTCCCTACGGGACTCCCCCAGGATATTTGCGGTCCAATGCAAAAGGAACACGCCCCATCCCGGACAGGGTCATGGGCGTCCCTGCCTGTACCGTAAGGCCGGGATGCCGCCGAAGAATCGAGAAATCGCTTGCGCGGCTGCTAGGGACAGAAAATATCCTGCTGCCTCAGGGCGTCAATCCGTCGGGGTCGGCAAGGCCGTTGGCGCGGGCGGTTGCGGTCAGGGTGTTTGCCAGCAGGCAGGCGATGGTCATCGGGCCGACACCGCCCGGAACCGGGGTGATCGCGCCTGCAACCTGACTTGCGGCATCGAAATCCACATCGCCCACCAGGCCGTCGTCGCTGCGGTTGATGCCCACGTCGATGACCGTGGCGCCGCGCTTGATCCAGTCACCCGCCACGAAGTTTGCCCGACCCACGGCGGCCACCACGATATCGGCCTGACGGCACAGGTCGGGCAGGTTTGCCGTGCGCGAATGGGCCACCGTTACCGTTGCGCTGTCGCGCAAAAGCAGTTGGGCCATGGGCTTGCCGACAATGTTGCTGCGCCCGATCACAAGGGCGTTCTTGCCCGACAGGCTGCCCAGGTGATCGCGCAGCAACATCAGGCAACCCAGCGGCGTGCAGGGCACCATCGCCTTTTGCCCCGTCGCCAGACGCCCGACATTCAGGATATGGAAGCCGTCCACGTCCTTGGCAGGGTCGATCGCGTTGATGACCGCCGCCTCGTCCATGTGCCGGGGCAGGGGCAACTGGACCAGGATGCCGTTCACGGCCGGATCGGCATTCAGACGGGCGATCAGCGCCAGCAGGTCGGTCTGCGAGGTTTCGGCAGGAAGGCGGTGTTCCCAGGAATTCATGCCGACTTCGTGGGTCATCTTGCCCTTGGACCGGACATAAACCTGGCTTGCCGGATCCTCGCCCACCAGCACCACGGCCAAGCCGGGGGTGATGCCCCGAGCCTTCATCGTTGCCACCTGCGCGGCGATGCGGCTGCGCAGGTCGGCTGCAAAGGCCTTGCCGTCGATCAGTTTGGCGGTGATGGGCAGGGATGCGGTCACGGGCGGTCTCCGTTCAGAAAGCGATCTTCCTGCGCAATGGCAGCTTCGACCAGTTGCCGCCAGATATTCTGGATCAGCGCGGGATCCAGTCCGCGCGATGCGGCATGGCGGCCTGCATTTGCGACAACTTCCTCGACCCGGTCGTCGATGCGGGCGGGAAGGCCGATCCGTTCCTTGATCCGGGCCGCCTGAGCGATCAGGGCGTGGCGCCGCGCCAGAAGCGTGATCAGCTGTTCGTCCACCGCGTCGATATGGCTGCGCAGCGTTGCCATGTCCGAAATGTCGTCGATCTGCATCGGACCCTCCATTCAATGGGCAGGGGGATGCACCGGGCCGCATCGAGGTGCAAGACGTAAAGAAAACCCCGGCGCGTTGGCCGGGGCTTTGGGTGTCATGCGGGGGCGGGATCGCCGCCCGGAGCAGGCTTGCCCGCCTTGGGGATCGCCGTGACCGAAGGGATCAGGCTGCTGGGCGTGTCGTCGTCGCCGCCAAGCGGTTCGCCCCGCAGGATCTTGCCGATCTCCTCGCCCGTCAGGGTTTCATATTCCAGAAGGCCCTGGGCCATGCGTTCGAATTCGGCCTCTTTCTCGACCAGGATGCGATAGGCTTCCTGATAGGCTTCCTCAATCAGGTCGCGGACCTCCTGTTCGATCAGCTCCTTGGTCGCCGCCGAAATCGAGAAGCCCCCGGTCGAGCCGTTATAGCCCTCGTGCGCCTCGGCATAATCGATATTGCCGACCTTGTCGGACATACCCCACCGCATCACCATGGCACGGGCCAACTGGCTGGCCTGCTGGATGTCTCCGGCGGGGCCGTTCGACACGCCTTCCTCGCCATACTTGATGATCTCGGCGGCCTTGCCGGCCATGGTCATGGTCAGCTTCTGCTTGGCCTCGTCCTTGTGGAAGTTCAGGCGGTCCATTTCGGGCAGGGACACCACCATCCCCAAGGCGCCGCCGCGCGGGATGATCGTCGCCTTGTAGACCGGGTCGCACTTGGGCAGCGACAGGCCGACCACGGCGTGACCGGCCTCGTGATAGGCGGTCTTTTCCTTCTGCTCGGGCGTCAGGACCATGCTGCGGCGTTCGACGCCCAGCATTACCTTGTCCTTGGCATTCTCGAAATCTTCCATGCTGACAAAGCGGCGCCCGATACGGGCGGCCGTCAAGGCAGCCTCGTTCACCAAGTTCATCAGGTCGGCACCCGAAAAGCCAGGCGTGCCGCGCGCGATGATTCGCAGGTCCACGTCGGGGCCGACGGGCACCTTGCGGGCATGGACCGACAGGATCTTCTCGCGGCCCTTGATGTCGGGGTTGGGTACGTGGATCTGGCGGTCGAACCGGCCGGGACGCAGCAGGGCCGGGTCCAGCACGTCGCGGCGGTTGGTCGCGGCGACGATGATGATGCCTTCGTTCGCCTCAAACCCGTCCATTTCGACCAGCAACTGGTTCAGCGTCTGTTCGCGTTCGTCGTTGCCGCCGCCGATCCCCACGCCGCGCGCGCGGCCAACCGCGTCGATCTCGTCGATGAAGACAATGCAGGGGGCGGATTTCTTGGCCTGCTCGAACATATCGCGGACGCGGGACGCACCGACGCCCACGAACATTTCCACGAAATCGGACCCCGAGATGGTGAAGAAGGGCACACCAGCCTCGCCCGCGATGGCGCGGGCCAGCAGCGTTTTACCCGTGCCCGGAGGGCCGACCAGCAGCGCGCCTTTCGGGATCTTGCCGCCCAGGCGGCTGAATTTCTGCGGATTGCGAAGGAATTCGACGATTTCCTCCAGTTCTTCCTTGGCCTCGTCGATGCCCGCCACGTCGTCAAAGGTGACGCGGCCATGCTTTTCGGTCAGCAGCTTGGCGCGCGACTTGCCAAAGCCCATCGCGCCGCCTTTGCCGCCGCCCTGCATCCGGTTCATGAAGAAGATCCAGACCCCGATCAGCAGGATAAAGGGCAGCCAGACGCCCAGCAGCGACATGAAGCCCGATTGCTGCTGGGGCGTGACCTTCACATCGACGCTTTTGGCGATCAGGCGGTCGGCGATATCCTCGCCCTGGGGGCGGATGGTGGCATACTGGTTGCCATCCGTGCCGGTGACGGCCAGTTCCTCGCCATCGATGGTAACGGCGGCGATCTGGTCGTTATCGACCCGCTGGATGAAGTCGGAATAGCTGATCTGCCGGCTGTTCATGGTCGTCGCGCCGTCGCTGAACAGATTGAACAGCGCCAGGATCATCAGAAACAGGACGACCCAAAAGGCCAGGTTGCGTGCATTGCCCAAATTGGACCTCCGGCGGAAAGCGGTTTGGCTTGAAAATAGGGATTATCGGCGCAGGTTCAATGCGCCATGACAAGCCTGCGGAAATCTGACGCATCCCGGACCGGCCGCAGGTCATAGGGCGCCATCGGTCGGATCAGGGGTGCGGCCACCAGACGGTCGCCTTCCCAGACAGCAGGGCTGGCGGCAGCCTCGTCCCGGGCAAGGCCCGCCAGGCGCCACTTGACCCGGGCGACCTGGCCCAGGCCAAGTGCCGCGACGTGCTGCCCGGGCTTCAGGCCGCTGATCTGCCAGCGATTGTCCCAGATGCCGTCAAGGGCGTCGGGCGCGCGCAGGGCGGCAGCGGTTTCGCGAAACAAGCGGATGCGGTCGCCCGAAGGTTCGATCAGCGCACCGTCCAGCGTGACCCGGTGGCCCGTGGCAATGGCCTTCAGCGCGTGCAGCACGGTATTGCGGCGGGCCGGGTAATCGGCCCCGGTGATCCAGCGGCAGGCTGCCACGATCAGGCGGCGCCGAATTTCGGACGGGGCATCGCCATAAGCGCGGCGAGGCAGGGTCAGGCTGCCGTCCCGGGCCACGGCTTCGCGCGCCGCATGGGCCGCGTAGTGGGACAGGGCGTCCCGCGCCTCGTGGATATGATTGGCGGCACGGGCCAGGGCGGGGACATCCAGGCCCATGGCGTCGATGGCCTTGCGAATGCGAATGCGGTCGAAGTCGTCGTTGTCGTTGCTGGGATCGTCGATCCAGCCGATGTCGCGCGCGCGCAGCCAGTCGCGCAGATCCTTGCGTCCCGCCCCCAGCATCGGGCGAAGCCAGCGGATGCCGAAGCGGTCGCGCCATTCCGCCATGGAGGCAAGCCCGTCAATGCCCGATCCCCGCGCCAGCCGCATCAGCAAGGTTTCGGCCTGGTCGTCCGCCGTGTGGCCAAGCGCCACGGCAGAAAGGTTGTTGCGCTGCGCCCAGCCTGACAAAAGCCGCAGCCGGGCGTCGCGGGCATTGGCCATCAGATTGCCGGTTTCCGTGCCGCGCTGCCACAGCAGCGTGGCATGGGGCAGACCCAGAGCACGCGCGGCCCGGGAAACCTGCCGCGCCTCGGCGGCGCTTTCCGGCCGAAGACCGTGATCGACGGTGGCAACCATGATCCGGCGGCCACGCGCCCATTCGGCGACCATGTGCATCAGGGCGACAGAATCGCCCCCCCCCGAGATCGCGATTCCCATGGCGGGCAAGTCGCCCGCCAACCGGTCCAGCGCGGCGTGAATGCAAAAGGCCGGATCGGCGGGGGGCAGGGTCATGGCCGCGCTATTGGTATTCGGCCAAATCGCCCCCGGGATCGGCGGCATCGGCGGCCGGCAGGGCGCCCAAGTCGTTGCTGCCGCAAGCAAGCCGGCTCAGCCGAGTCTCGGCCTCGGTCGCAAAGGGGGATTCGGGAAAGCGGGCAGGGATCTCGGCCAGATACAGGCAGGCCGCAGTTGCATCCCCGTTGCCCTCGATCATCCGGGCGATGCCCAACAGGCTTTCGGCGGCGCGCGGGCCATCGGGATCGGCTGCAAAGCCTTCCAGCCAGGCGGCCGCGGCGCCTTGGGTGTCGCCTGCGCTGTCCAGGGCCGCGCCTCGCAGGAACAGCGCCTCGGCGGTCAGGGTGCCGCCGGCATGGGTCTGGGCAACCGCGCCGAACATATCGGCGGCCCGGCGGAAATCGCCGCTGGCCATGACCTGGCGGGCGGCATCGAAATCGGCCTGTTCGCCCACGGATGCGGGCTTGCCGCTTTGGGGGGGCGTTTGCGGCGCGGTCGGCCCACCCGTCACGCGCCCGGGCTGCGGCGTGGTCAGGGCGGACAAGTCGCAGGTTTCGTCCATCTCGCACAGGCGGAATTCGAGGTCGGCGATGCGGCGCTGGCTATCGGCCGTGATGCGGTCGATGCGGTTTCCCAACTGCTCGGTCCGGTCTGTCAGCCGCGCCAGGCGCTGTTCCATCGCGTTCATGCGGTCGATGGCGGCATCCCCGCCTGCCGCCTGAAAGCCCTCTGCCCCCGATGCGACCAGTTCGGACCGCAGCGATTGCAACTGGCCGCGAACCTCGGTCAGTTCGGCCCGCAGATCGGCCAGCGTCGGCTCCTCGGCAAAGGCAGGCCAGGCCACCGTCACGGCCAGGGCGGCTGCGGCGATGGCGCGGATGATCACGATCCGGCCCCCGTGGCGCTGACCACAGTCACGGCGCGGCGGTTGTTGGCATAGCAGGCCTCGTCCGAGCAGACCTCTCGGGGGCGTTCCTTGCCAAAGCTCAGCGTGCGCAACCGGTCCGAGGCCACTCCCTGCGCGATCAGGTATTCCTGGACCGAACTGGCCCGGCGCGCGCCAAGGGCCAGGTTGTATTCGCGGGTGCCGGTTTCCTCGGCATGGCCCTGGACCACGGCAGTGAAATTCGTGTGGCGGTTCAGCCACTCGGCCTGGCGGGCCAGGATGCCGCGCGCCTCGGCCGTCAGGGCGGTCTGGTTCGCCGCGAACAGCACCGTATTGCCGACGGTGGTGTTGAAATACTGCGCCGTCGCCTCGGCCCCCAGGGTGCCGCCGGCCAGATCGCCCTGATACAGCGCGCCCCCGTCGGCGCTGGCATAGGGGTCCATCACGGTCTGCGTGACCGGCGGCGCGGGCTGCGCGCAGGCGGCAAGGGACAGCAGCAGAACAACGGCAGCGGGCTTTTTCCAGGCGATCATCGGGCTATCCTTCCGGCGCGGTGCTTCAAGGCATCAACGGACCCCAAGAGGGATCCGAGGCGGCAAAGTCAAGGCTCAGCGGTCGCATATTGCGCCCGGTGATGTCTACCGAATGCAGCTTGGGCTGGCCGTTCCCGCCCGGCGCGACCCGCGTGAACATCACGACGCGGCCATTGGGCGCCCAGGTCGGGGACTCGTCAAGGAAAGATCCGGTCAAGGTCTTTTCGCCCGACCCATCTGTCCGCATCGTGGCGATGTGAAACTGGTTGCCGACCTGCTTGGTGAATGCGATCAGGTCGCCCTTGGGCGACCAGGCGGGCGATCCGTAACGCCCGTCGCCAAAGCTGATCCGTGTCGGCTCGCCCCCGTTCACGCCCACGACATACAGCTGCGGATTGCCCGAGCGGTCGGATTCGAACACGATCCGCTGCCCGTCGGGGCTGAAGCTGGGGGCAGTGTCGATGGCGGGCGACTGCACCAGCGCCCGTTGCGCGCCCGATGCCGCATCCATCAGCCAGATGTCGGTATTGCCGCCCTGTTCGCGGGAATAAGCGATCCAGCGTCCATCCGGGCTGAACCGGGGCGAGAACGCCATGCTGTTTGCGTCCTGCGTCAGCGCGCGGGACGCAACCGTCGCCACCTCCATCACGCGGATTTGCGGAAAGCCGCTGTCAAAGCTGGTGTAAACCAGCCGCCGCCCGTCGCGCGAAAATTGCGGCGCCAGCACCAGGGACGAACTGTCGGTCATCCACAGAATGTTCTGGCCGTCGTAATCCATCACCCCGATGCGCTTGATCCGCGCGTCCTTGGGACCGGTTTCCTGCACAAAGGCCACGCGGCTGTCGAAATAGGGCTGTTCCCCGGTCAGCCGGGCATAGATCTGGTCGGCGATCTTGTGCGCGGCGCGGCGCCAATCGCCCGCACGGGCGTCGAACTGCATCCCGTCGCCCTGCGCCTGGCCTGCATAAACGTCGAACAGTCGGAACTTGACGCTGATCGCATCGCCCGCCTGCGTCACCTCGGCCGCGACAAGCGCCTGAGCGTTGACCGCGCGCCAGTCCTCGTAGGCGATCGCCTCGCCAAAGCTGCCAGGGCGGGCGACCTGCGCATCGCGCGGGATTTCCCGGAACAGGCCCGTGCCGGTCAGGTCGGCCGCCACCACGTCGCGGATACGCCCCGCCACCTCGGCATCGCCGTGAAAGGCAGGGATGGCGATCGCCATCGGTTCGGTCACGCCGTCGGTGATCTCGATCTTCAAGGGCCCGTCTTGAGCCAGGGCGGGCAGGGCGGTCGATGCGGCGGCAAGGGCCATCGACAGAGTCAGGGTCAGCGTCCGAAGCATCATATCCTCATCATCCTTGCGACGGGGCCGGGAATCCGGCCTCAGTCAAATCCGATTCCGTCGGGGCGAAACTCGACCACGACATCGCGCCACCGGCTGTATTTGTCCAAGGGCAGCGGAAAGCCCGCGCCCCCGCACATCATAATCGCGCGCCGGGCCACTTGAAAGGCATGGTCCGCCCCGGCCTCGGATCCGCCGTGGTGACCCGCGACCCGCAGGCTGGCCTCGATGGGGCGGCCATCGGCGGTCATGCTGAAGGCGACCGAGACGGACATCCCCGAGGCTTCGACCGACAGCGCGCCCTCGTTCCAGCATTGGCGCAGCGCGGTGCGAAAGGCGTCCCGTTCGGCCAGCGACAAGGGCTGGGCCTGGGACAGGCCGGACATATCGATGCCGTCCAGCGGCGTCGGGCGAATGGTGGACGGGGCAAGCTGCATCGGTTCGGCAAGATTGCCCTGCGTGGCATCAGCGCTGTCGCCTGCACCCGCCATCGCCCCCGCCAGGGCCGCGGCCAGGGGATCCTGCGTGGCCGAGGCGCCGGAGCCGCCGTCGATCATCTGGCTATTGCCACCCACGGCATCCCCGGTCGAGGCGGTGTCGGTCCCGTCCGCCCCGGCCGTGCCATCCTGTGCCTCGCGCAGCGCATCTTCCAGGTCCTGCTGGCGCGCGGCCTCGGCAGCGGCCTGTTCCCCGGCCTCGCGCTCGGCTGCAAGCCGGCGCTGCTCTGCTTCCCGTTCTGCTTCCCGTTCTGCGGCCTCGGCAGCGGCCCGACGTTCTTCCTCGGCCTCGCGCTCCGCTTCGGCCCGACGTTCTTCCTCGGCGGCCCGTTCCGCCTCGGCCTGGCGCTCGGCCTCGGCCCTCCGATCAGCGTCAGCCCGTCGCTCGGCTTCTGCCTGGCGTTCGGCCTCGGCCTGCCGCGCCTCCTCGGCCAGACGCTCGGCTTCCCGTTCCTCTGCCGCACGCCGTTCGGCTTGCTCTGCCTCGCGGGCCGCAGCCTCACGGCGTTCCTCGGCCTCGCGTTCGGCATTGGCCGCGCGGCGTTCTTCCTCGGCGCGGGCCTCCGCCGCGCGCTGTTCCTGCGCGTCGCGTTCAGCCTGTTCCGCAGCTTCACGACGTTCGGCCGCCGCGCGGCGCCGAGCCTCGGCCTGCTCGGCATCGGCTTGCCTTTCCGCCTCGGCCTGCCGCTCGGCCTCCTCGGCTGCGGCCTGTTCGGCCCGCCGCGCTTCCTGGGCGGCCTCGCGTTCTGCGGTCAGGCGGCGTCCAGCGGCCTCGGCCGCGGCTTCGGCCGCAGCCTCGGCGGCACGGGCAGCCTCGGCGGCGGCCTGGCGTTCAGCCTCTTGCCGGGCCAGACGGGCGTTGCGCTGTTCGATCAATCCTTCGGGCCGCACGCGGGGCAGGGCCGACCGGTCCAAGGCCAGTTCGGATCGCGGCGCAACCGGTTGGGCGGCCTGATCGGCCGCTGGCGCATCGGGGCGGGCCGGTTGCGTATTCGTCACCGGCACATCCGGTGCAGCCGGCGTGTCAGGCGCGGCATCGTCCGACGCCTGGCTGCCGGCAAGCGCGCCAAGATCGGTGGCCACGGCCACGGGATCACGGCGGGCGAAATCGGACAGGTCGGGCTGGTCTTCCGACCGATCGGGCAGGGCCAGATCCTGCGCGGCAGCCTCGGCATCGGGGGGGCTGGCGGCGGCGGGCGCCTGTGCGGCGTCCCCGTCAGCCACGGGCGCGGGCAGCGCGGCCACAGCCGTCGCATCGCGTCCGACCGGGCCTGCACCCCGTGACGCGGCGGCAAGCGCCTCGAACTCGGCGCCGCTCATGGTGGCCACCTCGGTCGTGCGCAGCGGGGTCGAGGGTTGGGGGCGCAAGAACACCCCGCCCAGGATCGCCCACAGGATCAAGGCGCCATGCGCCGATCCCGAAACCCACCACCCGATGCGGCCCTCGCGGTCCTCCATCGCCCTATCCGTCCATCCTTGGCCCGCCGGTATCCGTCACCAGCACGATATCGGACAGCCCCGCCGCGTTCAGCGCGCCCATCACCTGCACCACGCGGGCATAGGGGATCGCGCCATCCGCGCGCAGGAACACCCGCTGGCTTTCGCGCCCGGCCAGGATTTCGCGCAGCCGGGTGACGATCTGGTCCTGCGCCACCGGCGCATCCATCAGCATCACGTCGCCATCGGCGGGGATCGAGATGACCAGTGGCTCCTCGGGCTCCGTGGGCACGGCGGTGGCGGCGGTCTGCGGCAGGTTCAGCGGCACGCCCGCCGTCATCAGGGGCGCGGCCACCATGAAGATCACCAGCAGCACCAGCATCACGTCCACAAAGGGCGTGACGTTGATTTCCGACATCGGCGCATTGCGCCTGCGTCCCCGGCCCTTGCGGCTGACCCGCTTGACGACGGCGCCCGACATCCTAGGCCTCGTCCATCTGGCGCGAGAGCAGGGTCGAGAATTCGTCGGCGAAGGCTTCCCAGTTCCCGGTCACGCGTTCCGCGTCGCCCGAAAGCTTGTTGTAGAAAACGACCGCCGGGATCGCGGCCAGCAGGCCCAGGGCGGTTGCCAGCAGCGCCTCGGCAATGCCGGGGGCCACGACGGCCAGACTGGTGTCTTGGGACATAGCGATGCCCTCGAACGCCGTCTTGATGCCCCAGACGGTGCCGAACAGCCCGATGAAGGGCGCGGTGGATCCAACGGTCGCGAGGAAGGACAGGCCCCGAAACAGACGCGATTCCTCGCGCTGGATGGCCACGTTCATGGCGCGGTCGATGCGGGCCGTGCCGCCGGGGATCAGCGCGCCATCGTCGCGGTGGCTGCGCCGCCATTCGGTCATGCCCGCGGCGAAGATGCGTTCCGACGCGCCCGAGGGCCGGTCGCCAAGGCGGTCATACAGGTCGTCCAAGGGTTCGCCCGACCAAAAGCTGCGATCGAAGCGGGCGGCTTCCTTTCGGGCCTGCGCAAAGGCAAGGAATTTCTGGATGATGATTGCCCAGGCCCAGACCGACGCGACGATCAGCAGCACCATCACCACCTGCACCGTCAGCGAGGCGCGCGCAAACAGCGCCATCAACGAGAAATCAAGGGCCTGCGCGGCCTGGATCGGTTCCATCTTCACTGCCTTTTCGTCGTGATCCATTGCGGACCTGACCGGCTTCCCGGTCGGTTTGCAGGCCTTCTAGCGCCTTCCTAGCAAAGGTTGCAGCCCCTTGCCGCAACACAATGCCGTCACTTTCAGACAGTGCGGCCCATACGCCTCACCCGGCCGCCAAGGCAGCCGCCAAGGTTCTTGGCAGCCGCGCGGGGCGGCCCCCGGCGTCCAGGCAGGCCAGCGTCACCCGCGCCGTGAACAGCAGATCATCCCCGCGCCGGACGGCCTGTTCCACGACGATCCGCGCGGCGGTCATATGCGAAAGCACCGTTTCCACCGTCAGAAGGTCGTCGAAACGGGCAGGGCGCAGATAGTCCGCCTCGACCCGGCGAACGGCAAAGACATGGCCGCTGGCAACCTTCAGCGCAACCTGGTCGATGCCCCTGTCGCGCAGCCATTCCGACCGTCCGCGCTCGATGAATTTCAGGTAATTCGCATAATAGACGATCCCGGCAAGGTCGGTATCCTCGTAATAAACGCGGACGGACAGTGCGTGCATCAAACGTCCCCCATCCTTGCCGCCAGCCGCAAAGCATGGACCCGGTCCACTGCCGCAACCGGCAGGACCGGATCATAAGCCCCCCGGATCAGCGCCGCCATGGCGGGCGAAGGCGCGATGTCGCGCGCGAATGTCAGCGCGCAGCGCATGAACAGCGCTTCGGCCAACTGCCCCGGATGGCTGTCGGCCAGCCGGCCGCCCATGCGCAGGAACCCCAGGCAGGCGCGGATGCCGCCGTTGGCGTCAAAGCGGAACATTCGGTATTGATCGGCATCGGCACGGGTCAGGCGGTCGGGCAGGTCCGGCGCGTCGGTCAGCCGGCCCAGGTCGGGAATGTCCGCCAGATCCGGCCAATCGCGGACAAAGAACAGCATCAGGTTCGCGCCCATGTCAGGATCCGCATCCGTCAACGGATGCCGCGCATGGGCAAAGCCCGCCCGGATCGCGCCGCGAAAGATGTTCAGGCTTTCATCGGCCAGGCCAAAGATCACCGGCGCCACCGGCCGTCCCCATCGGGCGCAAAGGAATGTTCCGTCAGGACGCGTGAACAGCGCGGCGATTTCATCACTGGTCATGCCTCGCCCTTCATCTTCTTCATGCAAATATCCTGGGGGAGTCGCCGGAACGGCGACGGGGGCAAGGCCCCCGGCGACATTTCCCAAAGGGCGGCGGTTCAGTCGACGATCGTTGCTTCGGTAGCTTTGCGCAGTTCGTCCTCGGTCACGCCTTCCGCGCATTCGACGATCTTCAGTCCACCGGGCACCACGTCCAGCACGCCCAGGTTGGTGATGATGCGGTCCACCACGCCCTTGCCGGTCAGGGGCAGGGTGCATTCGCGCAGCACCTTCGACTCGCCAGCCTTGTTGGTGTGGTCCATGACCACGATCACCCGGCCCACGCCCGCGACCAGATCCATGGCGCCGCCCATGCCCTTGACCAGCTTGCCAGGGATCATCCAGTTCGCCAGATCGCCATTCTCGGCCACTTCCATGGCGCCCAAGATCGCAGCCGCGATCTTGCCGCCCCGGATCATGCCAAAGCTGGTCGCGCTGTCGAAATAGGCGGTGCGGTTCAGTTCCGTGATGGTCTGCTTGCCCGCATTGATCAGGTCGGGATCTTCGTCGCCCTCGAATGGGAAGGGTCCCATCCCCAGCATCCCGTTTTCGGATTGCAACGTGATGTCCTTGTCGCCCACATAGTTGGCGACCAGCGTCGGAATGCCGATGCCGAGGTTCACGTACCAGCCGTCTTCCAGTTCCTGCGCCGCACGCGCGGCCATCTGGTTGCGGTCCCAAGCCATCACGCGGTCTCCTTCTTGCGGGTGGTGCGCTGCTCGATGCGCTTCTCATGCTGGCCCTGCACGATCCGGTGGACATAGATGCCGGGCAGGTGGATCATGTCGGGGTCCAGCGATCCCCGCGGGACGATCTCCTCGACCTCGGCCACGCAGACGCGGCCGCACATCGCGGCGGGCGGGTTGAAGTTGCGCGCGGTCTTGCGGAACACCAGGTTGCCGGTGTCGTCGGCTTTCCAGGCCTTTACGATGGACAGATCCGCCACGATGCCGCGTTCCAGGATGTAATCCTGGCCGTCGAAGGTCTTGACCTCCTTGCCCTCGGCAATAACGGTGCCGACGCCGGTCTTGGTGTAAAAGCCCGGAATGCCGCAGCCGCCGGCGCGCATCCGTTCGGCCAGCGTGCCTTGGGGATTAAACTCCAGTTCCAGTTCGCCCGACAGGTACTGGCGCATGAATTCGGCGTTTTCCCCGACATAGCTGCTGATCATCTTCCTGATCTGCCGGGTTTGCAGCAGCACCCCCAGGCCAAAGTCATCGACGCCGCAGTTGTTGGATGCGACCGTCAGATCCTTGGTGCCCGCATCGCGGATAGCCGCGATCAGCAGTTCGGGGATCCCGCAAAGGCCAAAGCCTCCGGCGGCGATGAACATCCCGTCATGCAGCAGCCCCTCCAATGCGTCGCTTGCCGTGGCATAGACCTTTTTCATCATCCCTCCCCCAAAATGACCGTGCTGCAGATTTGTCGCTTGCGTATCGGGCCAAGTCAATGCGGCGGTGCAGCATGACCGGCCTTGCGCCTTTACCCCGCTGATCGTCGAGGTTTCATCCTGGCAAACGACCGACCACAGGTGGACCCGGTAGCTGCGTCAGATGCCATATCGTCGGGACTGCCTTTCCCTTGTCGCATACGGAAGGCGTTCTGCACGCCACAGGCCTGCAATTGCAGGCGGCTGCACTGGCAGCAATGTTCCTGCCCGGCAGCCTTCATGGCCGGGGCGAGGCTGCCAGCCGTTTTTGGCCAAAGCAGCCGAGGTCTAGCCTCCGGCCGCCTTTTTCGTCGCCTTCTTGGCCGGGGCCTTCTTTGCCGCAGGTTTCTTTGCGGCGGCCTTGGCCTTGGGCGCGGCCTTCTTCTTGGCGGGCGACTTGCCGGCCTTGGCCGCGATCAGTTCAAGCGCCTGTTCAACCGTCAGATCCTCGGGCGACACATCGCGGGGCAGGGTGGCGTTCACCTTTTCCCATTTCACATAAGGACCATAGCGCCCGTTCATCACCTGGATCGCGCCGCCGCCCGGATGATCGCCCAACTCGCGCAAGGGTGCCGCGGCAGCGGCGCGGCCACGCGTCTGCTTGGCGGCCAGAACCTCGACCGCGCGGTTCATGCCAATGGTGAAGACCTCGTCCACATCGGGAAGGTTCGCGTATTTCGACCCGTGCTTTACATAGGGGCCAAAGCGGCCGATCCCGGCCTCGATCAACTCGCCGTCCTCGGGATGGGGGCCAATCGGGCGAGGCAGCGACAAAAGCTGCACCGCGCGGTCCAGATCCAGCGTTGCCGGGTTCCAGCCCTTGGGGATCGAGGAGCGGGCGGGCTTGGGGTTATCCTCGGTCGCCTCGCCCCGCTGGACATAGGGACCAAAGCGCCCGGTCTTGAGGCTGATCAGGACACCGTCATCCTCGCCCAGGATGCGGTCGCCCACGGCCTCCTCTCCGTCGGGGGCGGAAATGGGTCGGGTATATCGGCATTCGGGATAATTGGTGCAGCCGATAAAGGCGCCGCCCGACCGCGCGGTCTTAAGGTTCAGCCGTCCCTTGCCGCAGAGCGGGCATTCTCGCGGATCGCCGCCATCCGCACGCGGAGGGTAGAGGTGCGGGGCGAGCGCGTCGTCGATGGCGTCCAGAACCTCGGTGATGCGCAGTTCCGACGTGCCTTCAAGCGCCTTTGAAAAATCTTTCCAGAACCGCCCCAGCACCTCGCGCCACAACAGGTCGCCCGCGCTGATCTCGTCCAGTTCGTTTTCCAGATTTGCGGTGAAATCATGGCTGACATAGCGCGGGAAATACTTGGTCAGGAAAACCGTGACCAAGCGGCCCTTGTCCTCGGGGATCAGGCGGTTCTTGTCCTTGCGGACATATTCACGGTCCTGGATCGTGGTGACGATGCTGGCATAGGTGGACGGGCGCCCGATGCCCAGCTCCTCCATGCGCTTGACCAGCGTCGCCTCGGTATAGCGGGGGGGCGGCTGGGTGAAGTGCTGTCGGGCGGCCACGGCGGCGCTGTCGTTCAGCAGCAACCCCGGCGCGGATCGCTGTCCGGCAGGGGCGACGGGAACCGGATCGTCCTTTTCGCGGGCCTTGGCGAAATCGGCCTCGAAGGCCTTGCCGACCAGCAGGGCCGTCTCGCCCTGCTGGATCGCGGGCAGGCGGGCGCTGTCCTCGCCGTCATCGTCGTCGCGGCCCTGGTCATAAACGCGCAGGAAGCCGTCGAACAGGATCACCTGGCCGGTCGCGCGCAGGCCGACCTGGTTGTCGGGGCTGGCGATGTCCACCGTGGTGCGCTCCATGCGTGCGGCTTCCATCTGGCTGGCGATAGTGCGCTTCCAGATCAGGTCATAAAGCTTGCGCTGGTCGTCCGCCGAAACCTTCAGCCGGTCGGGCGACAGCATCATGTCGGTGGGCCGGATGCATTCATGCGCTTCCTGCGCGTTCTTGGCCTTGTTCTTGTACATCCGCGGGCTGGAGGGGACATATTTGTCGCCAAACTTGGCGCGGATCGCGTCGCGCGCGGCATGGACCGCCTCGGGCGCCATGTCGATGCCGTCGGTGCGCATATAGGTGATCAGCCCTGCCTCATACAGCCGCTGGGCCGCCGACATACAGGCCTTGGCGCCCATGCCCAGCTTGCGGCTGGCTTCCTGCTGCAGGGTCGAGGTCATGAAGGGCGGCCAGGGGTTCCGCGTCGCGGGCTTGGCGGCAACGCCCGTCACGCGCAGGTCGCGGCTGGCCACGGCGCTGACCGCCATTGCGGCCTTTTCCGCCGTAGGCAGGTCGAAGCGGTCCAGCTTCGCACCCGCCAGCGATACCAGCGTCGCATCGTATTCCGCACCGCCCGGCGTCGCGAGGCGCGCATGGACCGACCAGTATTCGCGGGCTTTGAAGGCCTCGATCTCCATCTCGCGGTCAACGATCAGGCGCAGGCAGACCGACTGCACCCGGCCCGCCGATTTCGCGCCCGGCAGCTTGCGCCACAGGACCGGGGACAGGTTGAAGCCCACCAAGTAATCCAGCGCGCGCCGGGCCAGATAGGCATCGACCAACGGCTGGTCGATCTGGCGCGGATTCGCCATCGCCTCGGTCACGGCAGATTTGGTGATGGCGTTAAAGGTGACGCGGCTGACCCCGCTGCCTTTTTTCAGCGCGGGCTGCAGGGCTTCCAGAAGATGCCATGAAATTGCCTCGCCCTCTCGGTCGGGGTCGGTGGCCAGGATCAGGTTTTGGTCATCCTTCAGCGCGTCCTTGATGGCCTTGAGGTGCTTGCGGCTGTCGGCCGCGACCTCCCATTTCATGGCGAAATCGTCGTTGGGGTCGACGCTGCCGTCCTTGGGCGGCAGGTCGCGGACATGACCAAACGAGGCCAGGACGCGATAGTCGCCGCCGAGGTATTTTTCGATGGTCTTGGCCTTGGCCGGGGATTCCACGACGACGACGGGCATTGTTACCTCAGGGGACCTTGCGATGGGGCGGCAACATGGGTGCGGTCCCTGCCAGTGTCAACCGGGCGCCTTCATCCGCCGCGTGTGCCGATCATCAGCCAAGCGCCAGCCGTCCGCCCGGCACGCGCAGCAGCCGGCCCTGCAGTTCCAGCGACAGGATCGCCGCATTGGCCGCAGCGGCGGGCAGGCCCAGGTCGCGGATCACGTCGTTTTCATCCGAAGGCGATGGGCTGAGACGAGAGATGATCCGCGCCTCGATCTCTCCGGGCTCGGCGGGTTCGGGTGGTGTCGCGGGGCTGGGGGCAGGGGTCGCATCCGCCATGCCCATGGGTTCCGCCTCGCGGCCGAGGGCGGTGCAGACATCGGCTGAATTGCGCACCAGAACCGCGCCGTCGCGGATCAACTGGTTGCAGCCGCCGGCGCGGGCGTCCATCGGGTGACCGGGAACGGCCATCACCTCGCGCCCCTGATCCAGCGCGTTTTTCGCTGTGATCAAGGTGCCCGACCGATGCGCGGCCTCGATCACGACAACCGCCTGCGACAGACCGGACACGATGCGGTTGCGGGTGGGGAAATGGCGGGCCTGGGGTTCGGTACCCGGCGGCTGTTCGGATACAAGCGCACCCCTTTCCGCAATCTGCGCGGCCAGAACGACGTTCTCGGCGGGATAGATCACGTCCACGCCCCCCGCCATCACGGCGATGGTTCCCGTGGGTAAGGCGGCGTTGTGGGCGGCGGTGTCGATGCCGCGCGCTAGGCCCGCAACGATGGTATGCCCGGCCTCTCCTAGGCCCGCCGCCATGCCGCGCGCCATGCGCAGCCCCAGGGACGAGGCGTTGCGCGCGCCGATCACGGCCACGGGGTTGCGCGACAGCCATGCCGGATCGCCGCGCAGCCACAGGATTGGCGGAGCGCCGTCGATGTCCAGCAATGCAGTGGGATAGAGGGGCGAATCGCAACGGATCAGGCGGGCACCTGCCTTGCGGCCTGCTGCTAGCTCGGCCGCGGCCACGCCTTCGGGGCAGGCTTCGTAACTGGCGATGCCCGCTGCCGCCGCGATGTCGGGCAGGGCAACCAGTGCCGCCCGTGCGCTGCCATGTTCAGCCACCAGCCGGTGATAGGTTGCCGGTCCCACGCGCCGGGACCGGATCAGGCGCAGGACCGTCAGGTCGTCGTCCGCCATCTGGCTGCGCCTGTCAAAAGGAAGATGCCCGGTATCCATGCTGCCTCCGGCCCTTGTCCGGGAATCAGCATAACCCCGAAGGCGTTAACAACTGGTTAGCGGCCTTTTACGCAGCCGAGCCGCCGACTGTCAGTCCGCCGATCAGCAGCGTCGGCTGGCCCACGCCCACCGGCACCCACTGGCCCTGCTTGCCGCAGTTCCCGATCCCGGGATCCAGGGCCATGTCATTGCCGATGGCGCGGATTTGCTGCAGCGCGGTCGCCCCGTCGCCGATCAGCGTGGCGCCCCGGATGGAATCGCCGACAACGCCGTTCTTGACGCTGTAAGCCTCGGTGCAACTGAACACGAACTTGCCGTTGGTGATGTCCACCTGGCCCCCGCCAAAGCCCACCGCATAGATGCCGTCGCGCAGATCGGCCAGGATCGCCGCCGGATCAGCGTCGCCGCCGGGCATGAAGGTGTTGGTCATGCGCGGCATCGGCGCATGGGCAAAGCTTTGACGCCGCCCGTTGCCCGTGGGTTCGACCCCCATCAGCCGCGCGTTCTGGCGGTCCTGCAAATAGCCCACGAGGATCCCGTCCTCGATCAACACGTTGCGGGCGGGAGGCATTCCTTCGTCGTCCACGCTGATGGAACCGCGCCGGTCGGGGATGGTGCCGTCGTCGATGACCATCACACCCGGTGCTGCGACACGTTGTCCCATCAGCCCGGCAAAGGCCGAGGCCTTCTTGCGGTTGAAATCGCCTTCCAGCCCATGGCCCACGGCCTCGTGCAGCAGGATGCCGGGCCAGCCGGGGCCAAGAACCACGTCCATCACGCCCGCAGGCGCAGGGACAGAGCGCAGGTTGACCAGGGCGATGCGCAGCGCCTCGTCCACGGCGGGTTGCCAGTGGGCCGGATCCATCAGCCCGGCCAGGGACACGCGCCCACCGCCGCCATGACCGCCGGATTCGCGGCGGTCGTTGTTTTCCACGATCACGCTGACGTTCAGCCGCGCCATCGGACGGATATCGGTGACAAGCCCGCCTTCGGGCCGCAGGATCGCCACCTGCTGCAAGGACGACCCCAGGGCAACCGTCACCTGGACCACGCGCGGATCGCGGGACCGGGCGTAATCGTCGATCTCGCGCAGCAAGGCGATCCGGGTGGCGAAGGGGATCCCCTCGGCGGGGTCGGCGGCCATGTACAGAGGCTGGACCTGCATGGGCGCGGCGGGGGCCAGGATGCCGCCGCCCTGTCCCACGGCCAAGCGCGCGGTTTCGGCCGCGCGGCGCAGCGCGGGTTCCGAAATCTCGGTCGAATGGGCATAGCCCGTCACCTCGCCCCGGACAGCGCGCAGGCCGAAGCCCTGTTCGGCGGTATAGCCTGAATTGCGCAGCCGCCCGTCGTCGAAGACCAGCGATTCAGACACGGAATGTTCCAGGAACAGTTCCCCGTCCTCGGCCCCTGCGGTGGCATCGCGCAGGATCGCCAGGGCACGGTCGCGGTCCAGGTGGGTGGCGAAGGGATCAAAGGGGGTTCGGGTCATGGCGGGACGTCGTCTTTCTGTCAGCGGCGCAAGGGCCGGGACCGCCCGAACCTTGGGATTTTGCGAAGGCAAGCTTATGTATCACTTGCCCGTAGGGACGAGATATGGTCATAGAACGGTCAGTGTTAAAGGAAAAGGGGCGGTCTTGGGGCGCCCCTGCGGTCGCGCGGCCGCGCCAAGATAACGGGATGGGATGATGGCAAAAGCGATGATTCGCCGTGCAGTCGCGGCAGCGTCCGGGCTTGCGTTGGCAGGAATGACAGCCGGTTCGGCCTTGGCGCAGGACGTTCTGGGCGAACTGCCGGTGATCGGCAAGCCCGAGGCGCGCGGCGTGAATTTCCAGCCCGCCGCGACCGAGCTTGCGCGGGACCAGCAATGGCTGGACCATTTCGTGCTGATCATCATCACCGTGGTCACGGTCGTGGTATGCGGGCTGCTGTTGTTCGCGATCCTGCGGTTCAACCGCCGCGCGAACCCGGTCCCGGCCAAGTTCACCCACAATACCCCGCTGGAGGTTGCCTGGACGCTGGTGCCGGTGCTGATCCTGGTGGCCATTGGCGCCTTTTCGCTGCCGGTGCTGTTTCGCAGCCAGGAAATGCCGGCCGATCCCGACGTGGTGATCAAGGCGATCGGGAACCAGTGGTACTGGTCCTACGAATATCCCGAAAACGGCATCAGCTTCGATTCGATCATGCTGACCAAGGAAGAATTGCCCGAATACGGCTATGCCGAGGATGAATACCTGCTGGCCACCGATACCGCCGTGGTTGTTCCCGTGGGGCAGACCGTGCTGTTGCAGGTGACCGCGAACGACGTGATCCACAGCTGGACGATCCCGGCCTTTGCCGTAAAGCAGGACGCAGTTCCGGGCCGGATCGCGCAGGCCTGGTTCAACGTCGAACAGGAAGGCGTTTACTTCGGCCAGTGCAGCGAATTGTGCGGCATCAACCACGCCTATATGCCGATCGTCGTGAAGGCGGTAAGCCCCGAAGTCTATGCCGCCTGGGTCGCCGAACAGGGCGGCACCCTGGAAGGGGTTGCGGAAACCGCCGCAGCCGATCCTGCAACGTCCGTGACGCTGGCCAAGGCCGACTGAACGTCGGCCGGACCAGCAACACAGCCAGACTGAAGAAGCGATGACCGACATCAACGCATATGAAGGCACTACCCCCGAGGCCGAGTTCCGCGATTTCGTCGCGCTGCTCAAGCCGCGGGTGATGTCGCTGGTCGTCTTTACGGCCTTTGTGGGCTTGTGGGTCGCGCCGGTCGATGTGCATCCCTTTATTGCTTTCTGCTCGGTCCTGTTCATCGCGCTTGGCGGCGGTGCGTCCGGCGCGCTGAATATGTGGTATGATGCCGATATCGACGCAGTGATGCGCCGCACCCAGGGCCGCCCCATCCCGGCGGGCCGGATCGAGGGCGGGGCGGCGCTGTCGCTGGGCCTCATCCTGTCGGGCTTTGCGGTGATGATGCTGGGGCTGGCGGCGAACTGGTTCGCGGCAGCCTTCCTGGCCTTCACGATCTTCTTCTATGCCGTGGTTTATACGATCTGGCTGAAACGCTGGACGCCGCAGAACATCGTCATCGGCGGTGCGGCGGGGGCTTTTCCCCCGATGATCGGCTGGGCCTGCGCCACCGGCGGGATCAGCATCGAATCCCTGCTGATGTTCGCGCTGATCTTCTTCTGGACGCCGCCGCATTTCTGGGCGCTCGCGCTGTTCATGAAGTCCGACTATCACGAGGCCAAGGTGCCGATGCTGACGGTCACGCATGGCCGCCCGGCCACGCGGCGCCACATCTTTGCCTATACGCTGGTGCTGGCGCCCTTCGCGGTCTGGCTGGGTCTGACCTCGATCGGCGGGCCGGTCTATCTGGCCGCATCAGTCGTGCTGAACGCATTGTTCATCCGGGGCGGCTGGCTGATCCTGCGCCGCGAGGAAGCCGCAGCCGTGGCGGATGGATATGCCGTCGAAAAGCGCGTCTTCAAGCTGTCGCTTTATTACCTGTTCCTGCATTTCGTGGCGTTGCTGGTCCAGAACGCAATGGGGGGCTGGTAATGGCGCTGAACACCGAACACGAAATTCACAGGCGGCGCCGGTCCCGCAATGTCGGGCTGGGGCTGGTCCTGGTCGCCTTTGTTGCCCTTGTCTTTGGCCTGACTGTGGTCAAGGTCCAGCAGGGCGACCTGATGGAGGCCTATGACCACCAGCCGCGCGTATCCGAACTGCCGCTTGAGGAGCCGGTGAAATGAGCCGGATGTCCCCCGAAAAGAAGACCGTTGTCGGGCTGCTGGGCGTCGTCATGACGATGGGCGCGCTCGCCTGGGCGGCGGTGCCGTTCTATGACTGGTTCTGCCGCGTCACCGGCTTTGGCGGCACCACCCAGGTCGCTCAGGCCGCGCCGGACCAGGCCTTGGATGAAACCGTCCGCATCCGCTTTGACGCGAATGTGGACAAGAATCTGGGGTGGACCTTCCGTCCCATGCAGACCAGCATGGAACTGAAGATCGGTGAAAACGGCCTCGCCTTCTATGAGGCGGTCAATAATTCGGACGTGCCCGTCACCGGCACCGCCAGCTATAACGTCGCGCCGGAAGTGTCGGGCTATTACTTCAGCAAGATCGAGTGTTTCTGCTTTACCGAGCAAACCTTGCAGCCGGGCGAACGGATCGAGATGCCGGTCAGCTTTTATGTCGATCCCGAACTGGTCAACGACCGCGACGCAAGCTGGGTCAGGGACATCACCCTGTCCTATACCTTCCACCGGACCGAGCCTGTGCAGGCGGCGCTTGACGCTGCACCGGCCGATAACGTCAACTGAATACAAGAAGCCGACGGGGACCGCTCATGGCGCACGCAAAGAACCACGATTACCATATCCTTCCGCCGTCGATCTGGCCCTTCGTCGCCGCCATCTCGGCCTTCCTGATGCTGTACGGCGCGGTTGGCTGGATGCACGCGGGCGAAGTGCACCTGCTGGGCATTCCGGTCAACGGTCCCTGGCTGGCCCTGATCGGATTGGCGGGGGTGCTGTATGTCATGTACAGCTGGTGGGCGGATGTGGTTCGCGAAAGCCAATCGGGCGATCACACCCCGGTTGTCCGTATCGGCCTGCAATACGGCTTCATCCTGTTCATCATTTCTGAGGCGATGTTCTTCGTCGCCTGGTTCTGGAACTTCATCAAGAATGCGATGTATCCCATGGGGCCGGAAAGCCCGATCAAGGACGGCGTCTGGCCGCCCGAGGGTATCGTCACCTTTGATCCTTGGCACCTGCCCTTCATCAACACGCTGATCCTGCTGCTGTCGGGTGTGGCCGTGACCTGGGCGCACCATGCGCTTGTCCATGACAACGACCGCAAGACGACCATCAACGGTCTGATTGTTGCGGTGATCCTGGGCGTCGTCTTTTCGATCCTGCAAGCTTATGAATACAGCCACGCGGCCTTTGGGCTGGCCGATACGTCCTATGCCAGCGCCTTTTATCTGGCGACGGGGTTCCACGGCTTTCACGTCATCATCGGGACGATCTTCCTGGCGGTCTGCCTGCTGCGCATGATGAACGGCCAGATGAGCCAGGAAAAGCACGTCGGCTTCGAGGCGGCGGCCTGGTACTGGCACTTCGTCGATGTGGTCTGGCTGTTTCTGTTTGCCGTGGTCTATATCTGGGGCAGCTGATCCCCGTCTTTTTGGAAACGCGACGCGCGGGGATGGCCCCGCGCGTTTTTCTTTGCCCTGGCTTTATCCTCATGCGCCGCATCCTGTTTCCCCTGATCCTTGGCATCGTCGGCTGCGCGATCCTGATCCAGCTTGGCCTGTGGCAATTGCGCCGGATGGAGTGGAAGGAAGGCCTGCTGGACCAGGTCGAGGCGGGCATCCAGGCCGACCCCGTGCCCTTGCCCGCCGCAATCGACCCGTCGATGAAATACTTGCCCGTCACCGTCACCGGCACCACGACGGGGGCGGAAATCGACGTGCTGTCCCATACCAAGGAACAGGGCGGCGGCTATCAGGTCGTGTCGCGCTTCATCACCGTTGATGGCCGTGCGATCATGCTGGACCGGGGCTTCGTACCGCAGGAATTGCGCCATGTCGAACGCGGCGCCGTGCGGCTGGCTGTTCGCGGCAACCTGCACTGGCCCGACGAAAAGGGCAGCGCCACGCCCGAACCGAACCTGGACGAGAACATCTGGTTTGCCCGCGACGTGCCCGCCATGGCCGAGGTGCTGGAAACCGAACCCGTCCTGGTCGTCGCAAGCTTTGTCGAGGGCGACGCGCAGGGGATCGAACCCATCCCCGTCGCCGTCGAAGGGATCCCCAACAACCATCTGTCCTATGCCGTCCAATGGTTCCTGATCGCGGCAACCTGGGCAGGGATGACACTCGGCCTGATCTGGCGTATCAGGCAGCGGAAATACTGAGGGAATACGGATGCGCTACGTCTCGACGCGGGGTCAGGCCCCGGTTCTGAACTTCGAAGGGGCGATGCTGTCCGGTCTTGCCCGCGACGGCGGATTGTACCTGCCCGAGACGATTCCAGCCTCTGGCGGCCTGAACGAACTGGACGGCCTGCCTTACGACGAAGTCGCTTTCCGCGTGATCCGTCCCTTTACCGGCGACAGTTTCACGGACGCCGAATTGCGCGGCGCCATCGACCGCGCCTATGCGCGCATCGAACACACGGCCAAGGCGCCGCTGCGCCAGCTTGCCCCTGGCCATCACCTGCTGGAACTGTTCCACGGGCCAACGCTGGCCTTCAAGGACTTCGCGATGCAGCTGATCGCGCAACTGTTCGAGATTGCGTTGAAGCGGTCGGGACAGCGCATCACCATCGTCGGCGCGACATCGGGCGACACGGGATCTGCGGCCATCGAGGCCTTCAAGGGCATCGACAACGTGGACGTGTTCATCATGTTCCCCCATGGCCGCGTCAGCGAGGTGCAGCGCCGCCAGATGACCACGCCCGATGCCGCCAACATCCACGCGCTTGCCGTGACTGGTCATTTCGACGACTGCCAGGCGCGGCTAAAGGATCTGTTCAACGACCACGCCTTCCGCGACCACGTGGGGCTTGCGGGCGTCAACAGCATCAACTGGGCGCGCGTGGTGGCCCAGATCGTCTATTACTTCACGGCCTGCGCTAGCCTGGGAATGCGCGATACCGATTTCACCGTGCCCACTGGCAATTTCGGCGACATCTTCGCGGGATCCATTGCCCGGGCCATGGGCCTGCCGATCCGCCGGCTGATCGTGGCCACGAACCAGAACGACATCCTGCACCGCGCGCTGACCACGGGCGAATACCGGGTGGGCACGGTCGAGCCTTCGATCAGCCCGTCCATGGACATCCAGGTCAGTTCCAACTTCGAACGCGCGCTGTATCTGGCCTATGGCGGCGACACGGCGGCAGTTTCGCAACTGATGGACGAACTGCGCCAAGGCGGCTTCACCATCAGCCAGGGCGCGTTGCAAGCCCTGCGCGAGCAATACCTGTCGGGCCGCGTGTCCGAGGATGAAACCTTGGCAATGATCCGCACCATCCGCGCGGAAACGGGCGAGATCCTGTGCCCCCACAGCGCCGTGGGCGTGGCCGTCGCGCGCCAGCACATCGAACCCGGCGTGCCCATGGTAACGCTGGCCACGGCCCATCCGGCCAAGTTCCCCGATGCGGTGGAAGCCGCCATCGGGGTCCGGCCCTCCTTGCCGCCGCATATGGCGACCCTCTTCGATCTGCCCGAACGCGTCACGCGGGTTGAAAACGACGCGCAGGCGCTTAAGTCGCTGATCCTTGACCGGAGAACCCAGTGAACCAAGACCCGACCCCGCAGATCACCACCCTGCCCAACGGATTGCGCGTTGCCACGCGCCTGATGCCGGGGCTGCATTCCACCGCCTTGGGCATCTGGGTCAATGCAGGGGGGCGCAACGAACGTCCCGAACAGAACGGCATCGCGCATTTCCTGGAACACATGGCCTTCAAGGGCACCGCGACGCGCACGGCCTTGCAGATCGCCGAGGCCATCGAGGATGTGGGCGGCTATATCAACGCCTATACCTCGCGCGATGCGACGGCCTATTACGTCCGGGTGCTGGAAGACGATGTCGACCTGGCCTTTGACGTGATGTCCGACATCGTGCTGAATCCGGTCTTCGACGAACGCGAGATCGAGGTCGAGCGCGGTGTGATCCTCCAGGAAATCGGGCAGTCCATGGACACGCCCGACGACATCATCTTCGACTGGCTGCAAGAGGCCGCCTATCCCAACCAGCCGATGGGCCGCACGATCCTTGGCCCCGCCGAACGGGTCAGCAGCTTCGGCCGCGCCGATCTGGCGGGCTTTGTCGCCGAAAATTATGGTCCCAGCCAGATGATCGTGGCGGCGGCGGGTGCCATCGATCACGACCGCATCGTCCGGCTGGCCGAACGTGCCTTCGGGCATCTGTCGCCGGTGGTCCAGGCACCGCGAGAGGCTGCGCGCTGGCAGGGGCTGGAAACCCGCAAGATCAAGAAGCTGGAACAGGCCCATTTCGCCTTGGCGCTTGAAGGGCCGGGCTATCTGGCGCCCGATTTCTATGCCGCGCAGATCTTTTCCTCGGCGCTTGGCGGGGGAATGTCGTCCCGCCTGTTCCAGAAGATCCGCGAGGAGCGGGGCTTGTGCTATACCATCTTCGCGCAGTCGGGGTTTCATGACGATACGGGGATGCTGACCATCTATGCCGGGACGGGGGCCGAGGATCTGGCCGATCTGTCCACCCTGACCATCGACGAGGTGAAGCGCGCCGCCGAAGATATGTCCGAGGCCGAGGTGGCCCGCGCCAAGGCGCAATTGCGCGCAAGCCTGCTGATGTCGCTGGAAAGCCCGTCGTCCCAGGCCGAGCGCATGGCGCGGACGCTGGCCATCTGGGGCCGGGTGCCCGACGCGGCCGAGGTCGCCGACCGCATCGCCGCCGTGACGGTGGCCGAGGTGCGCGCCCATGCCGAAGCCCTGATCGGGCAGGCCAGGCCTGCGCTTGCGCTTTACGGCCCGGTCAAGGCCGCGCCCGCGCGGGACGCCCTGGCCGAAAGGCTTGCCGCCTGATGTTCCTGCGCGCGCGGCCCGTAAGGTTGGAAACCGAACGGATCGTGCTGCGCTTGCCTGCCCATGGCGATTTTCACGCTTGGACATCCCTGCGCCAATCCAGCCGCGATTTCCTGACGCGGTGGGAACCGGTCTGGTCCCCCGACCACCTGACGCGCAAAAGCTTCGTGAACCGCGTTTATTGGGCGGCCCGCGCCAGCCGTGGCGGCACCGCGCTGCCCTTGTTCCTGGTCCGCCGCGACGGCGTGCTGCTGGGCGCGATCACGCTGGACAATATCCGCCGCGGCCCCGCGCAATCGGGCACCATCGGTTATTGGATCGGCCAGGATTTTGCCCGGCAGGGATACATGAGAGAGGCGATCGGCGTCCTGGTCCACCACGCCTTCACCGCCCTTGACCTAAGCCGCATCGAGGCTGCCTGCCTGCCGGAAAATGTCGCATCCCGGGGCGTTCTGGAAGGATCCGGCTTCAAATACGAAGGCGTCGCCCAAAGCTTTCTCCAGATCGACGGGCGGTGGCGCAACCATGTGCTTTACGCCAACCTGCGCGGCGACCGGCGCGGCCGCACTGATGCCCGATGAGGGAACACCATGTTGAATGATGCGACCGAGTCGCTTGCCCGCCTGCTGCCCCAGGGCGTGGTGCGCGAAATCGCGCCGGCCTATCTGGAAGAACCGCGCGGACGCTACAAGGGCCGGGCGGGGCTGGTCGCCGCCCCCCGCACGGTCGAGGAGGTCGCGGCCATCATCCGCGCCTGCGCCGAGGCTCGGGTGCCCATCGTCCCGCGCGGCGGCGGCACGGGCCTTGTGGGCGGGCAGGTCATGCCTGACGGCGCCATGCCCCTGCTTCTATCACTCGAACGCATGAACCGGGTCCGGGCCATTTACCCCGAGGAAGGCGTGATCCTGGCCGAGGCGGGCGCCACCCTGCAACAGGTCCGCGAGGCTGCCTCAGGAGTGGGGCGGCAGTTCCCGCTGGCCCTTGCTTCGCAAGGATCGGCGCAGATCGGCGGAGTGCTGGCGACCAATGCGGGCGGGGTGAACGTGCTGCGTTACGGCAATGCCCGCACCCTCTGCCTGGGGGTCGAGGCGGTCCTGCCGCAGGGCCAGGTCATGCACGACCTCAAGCGGCTGCGTAAGGACAACACCGGCTATGACATCCGCGACCTGCTGATCGGGGCGGAAGGCACATTGGGGATCATCACCGCCGCGTCGCTGGTCCTGGCCCCCGTGCCTGCGGAAAGCGGCGTCGCCATGCTGGTCGTGGAATCGCCCGAAGCCGCGCTGACCCTGCTGTCCCTGGCGCAGGCGCGCATGGCGGGGGGCGTGACGGCCTTTGAACTGATCGCGGGCCAGGGGCTGCGCTTTCTGGATGCGGCATTCCCGGACCTGCGCCAGCCCTTCGCGGATCGCCCCGACTGGCTCGTCCTGATCGAGGTGGGCCTGCCGGCTGGACTTTCGGCCGATGACGCGCTTGAAGGACTGTTCACCGACGCCGCCGAGGCGGGCCTTGTCAGCGACGGCGTGATCGCGCAATCCGGCCAGCAAGCCGCCGATCTGTGGACCATCCGCGAGACGATCCCGGACGCCAACCGCCACATCGGCGCCATCGCCAGCCACGACATCAGCCTGCCCTTGTCGGAAATCGCCCGCTTCATCCACGATGCCACGGCCATGCTGGCGGACCGTGCAGACCTGCGCATCAACTGCTTTGGCCACCTGGGCGATGGCAACCTGCACTTCAACCTGTTCCCTGCGGCGGGGAAGGCGCGGAACGCCTATGACGGCATTCGCACCGGCCTGTCGCGCGCGGTCCACGAGATGGTAGTCGCGCGCGGCGGGTCGTTTTCGGCGGAACACGGGGTCGGGCGGCTAAAGGCGGCGGAACTGGGGGAATGGGGCGATCCCGCGCGCCTGGCGGCAATGCGCGCGATCAAGGATGCCCTCGACCCGGCGGGAATCATGAATCCAGGTGTGATCCTGGCGTAGGGTGCGTGCTTGCACGCACCGCCTGAAGGTCAACAAGGGTGCGTGAAATCACGCACCCTACGTCCCTTCGAAGGCACAAAGCGCATGAACTTCATGCCCCATCCCTTCCAGAACCTTTCGCCCGCCCAGATCCGGCAGGTCGATCACAAAGGCGCAACCCACCACCTTGGCCCCCATTCTTTCGCACAGGCTGATCCCCGCCGCCGCCGTGCCGCCGGTGGCCAGCAGGTCGTCCACGATCAGCACCCGCTCGCCCGGCTTCAAGGCGTCGTCATGGACCTCGACCACGGCCTCGCCATATTCCAGTTGATAGGCTTGGCTGATCACCGCGCCCGGCAGCTTGCCTTTTTTGCGGATCGGAACAAAGCCGGTGGAGAGTTGGTGCGCCACCGCGCCCCCCAGGATAAAGCCCCGCGCCTCCAGCCCCACGACCTTGTCGATCCGCGCCCCCGCATAGGGGGCCAGCAACTGGTCGACCGCGATGCGAAACCCGCGGGCGTCGGCGAACAGCGTGGTCACGTCGCGGAACAGGATCCCTTCATGCGGGAAATCGGCGATGGTGCGGATATAATCCTTGACGTTCAGGCTCATGCAGGGCGTTCCATTTCGAACAACTCGGTCACGGCGGCATAATCGCGATAGCCCAGCCGCGCAATCCAGCCGCCTGCCGCGCGCGGATCGAAGCGGCCGTCCACCACACAATCGTCGCGGATATGCACGCCTGTCACCACACCCAAGACGACGAAATTCGCCTCGCCCGCCAAGGGAACCACACGGGTCAGGCGGCATTCCAGGGCGGCGGCGGCGCCCGCCACGCGCGGGCAGGCGATCGTTTCGCATTCCGCGGCCTCGATCCCGGCGGCTTGGAATTCGTCGATCCCGGCGGGCAGGGGGGCCGAGGACGCGTTCACCTGGTCGCGCAAATCGCCTGTCGCGATGTTCACGCAGAACACACCCGTTTCGATGATCTGCGCCACGCTGTCCTTGGTGCCGTTGCGGTCCGGTTTCGCACTGGTGGACGCAAACATCACCTGCGGCGGAACATAGGCCACGGCATTGAAAAAGGAATAGGGCGCCAGATTGTCGCCCGCCGTTCCGCGCGTGGAGATCCAGCCGATGGGACGCGGCGCGACAAGGGCGTTGAAGGGGTTATGGGGCAGCCCGTGGCCGTTTTCGGGGCGGTAGAACATCGCGGGCCTCCTGTGATTTGCGCCCATAACCTGCCATCAGCCGGGTCGCGCCGCAATGGCCCGAGGATTGTTTCATCATCTGCAAGCCCATGCTAAGGGGCGCAAAGACCCCCAGGAGGCGCGATGTACGAAATCTGCCCCGAGACACCCGCCGACGAAGCCGAGGTCGAGGGGCTTTACGACCTGTGCTTCGCGCCGGGGCGGACTGCGCTGTCGTCATACCGGCTGCGGGACGGGGTGCCCAGGGTTTCTGACCTGTGCCTGGTGCTGCGCGACGGATCGAACACGCTGATGGCGGCAATCCGGTTCTGGCCGGCGCGGGTGGGGGAATGGCCCGTGCTGCTGCTGGGGCCGATCGCCGTGCATCCGACCGCCCAGGGCGAGGGGCTGGGGGGGCTGCTGATGCGCGACAGCCTGGCGCGGGCGCGCACCCTGGGCTGGGACCGGGTACTGCTGGTGGGCGACGCGCCTTATTACAGCCGCTTCGGTTTCGCGCGGCTGGACGATGTGGTCATGCCGCCACCGACCAACCCCGCGCGCGTGCTTGGGCTGGAACTTCGTCCCGGCGCCTGGGTTGATGTGACAGGGCCGGTGACGCGCGAAACCACGCCCGATATCGGGAAAATGTCGCGCGGCGCCAATGCCCTGTCGGCCTGCGTCACGGTCGACCACCCCAGAGAGGATACCGATGCCCACCAATCAGCAACTGGTGCTTCCGCCGATCAATGATCCCTCGGTCCATGCCCAGGTCGACCGCCTGGCGCGGCGTTACCTGGATGCGGGCGGGCTGGGGATGGAGGTGATGACCGTCGTGGGCAACAGCGCCGAGGGGCTGATCGAAAAGCTGCCCGCCTTTGTGCGCAACCGGATGGACCGCATCACCCGCGCGGCGCTGAACCGGGCCTTTGCGGCGGCCACAACCTCGCGCCGCATGGTGCGCGACCGGGGGGACTGGTTCAACCGCATGGCCTCGACCGTCAGCGGTGCGGCTGGAGGGGTGGGCGGCTTTGCAGGAGCGATGATCGAACTGCCCTTCACGATCACGCTGCTGCTGCGCGCGATGCTGGACATCGCCGTCGAACATGGCCTTGACCCCGACAGCGAGGAGGTGCGGATGGAATGCCTGCGCATCTTCGCCGCCGCCGGACCCATGGCCGAGGATGACACGACCGACCTGGGCCTGCTGGCCGCACGGATGTCGGTCACCGGCCAGACGGTGCAGGGCCTGATCAGCAAGGTCGCGCCGCGCTTGTCGGTGTCGATGGGGCAGAAGCTGGCCGCCCAGGCCGCGCCGATCTTTGGCGCCGTGGTGGGGGCGTCGATCAACTATACCTTCACGCGCTATTACCAGGAACTGGCCCGCGTGCATTTCGGCATCATGCGCCTGTCCCACGAAACCGGCATCCCCAGGGAAGCCTTGGTCGAGGCATTGCGCCTGTCCATCGAACGCCTGGATCACCGCCGGGCGGCACGCTGATCCGGCTTTTACCTTGGTGAAAATATCCTCGGGGGGTCCGGGGGGCGAAGCGCCCCCGGCCATCGCGGGACGCAAAATCCAGCGTCAGTCTTCCTCGGCTGCCAATTCCATCGCGACCGGCGCGTCCAGGTCGTCCGTTCCCAGCGGCGCCGATGGACGGGCCAGCCGGGCCTTCGTGATCCAGAACAACCGTTCCTGCGCCCGCGTGATCGCGACATAGGCCAGGCGCTTCCAAAGGGGAATCCCTGCCTCGTTGCGGTTCGACCAGGCGGCCGCGCTGATGTCGGGACCAAAGACCTGGACTTCGGGCCATTGCGATCCTTGCGACTTGTGGATCGTCACCGCAGCACCATGCAGGAAGGTCGCGCCCATCCGGGCGGCAAAGGGGATAAAGGGCTCCTCTTCGTCCGGCAACTCGATCTTGACGATGCTGGCGGCGGACAGGCGCGGATCCTCGGCACCGATGACGTGCAGGCGCGAAAAGCCGGGCTTGCGGCCAGGGCCGAGGTATACCACCTGCGCACCCTTGATCAGCCCGCGCGCCTCCAGGTCGATGCGCTTCTTCCGGTGCTTCAGGGGCAGTTCCAGCCCATCGCAGATCAGCGGCTCTCCGGGCAGCAGCGCATCGCCGGGCGCGCCAAAGGCCGCGCGAAATGCCGTGATCAGCCGGATGCGCGTGGCATTGCGCCAGACCAGGACCGGGCTGCGCGCCATCAGGTCGCTTTCCGCGCGTTCGGCCCAGACCACCCGGTCGTCATGGCGTGCGGCGGCGCGGATCAGGCTTTCAAAACCGTCAAAGGACAGGGCGTCGTCAGACAGCGCATGGGCCAGATCCAGGATCGGGCTGTCGTCGGCTTGGCGGTGGACGCGGTTGAGAACCAGCCGTTGCGACGGGGCCAGCTTCTCGAACACCATCTCGCCCGACTGGCCCACGGGGGCAAGCTGCGCCGGATCGCCGAACAGCACCAGCAGCGGAAAGATCTCTCGCAGATCGTCGAACTGCTTTTCGTCCAGCATGGACGCCTCGTCGATCAGCCCCACGTCCAGGGCATCCTCGCGCCGTTTCCAGCCGCGGATGAAATCCGATCCGCGCAGCCCCGCCGCCGCAAGGGCGCCGGGGATCGAGGCGTGCTGGTCGTGAAACGCCTTGGCCCGGTCCAGGGCCAGATCGGTCATGCCCTCGACGACGGGGCGGTCGCCGGTGCCGGTCAGCCATTCCGCCAGCTTTTCGTATTCGGGATCGTAAACGGGGGTGTAAAGGATCCGGTGGATCGTCGTGGCGGGAACGCCGCGCATCCGCAGCACGAAGGCCGCCTTGTTGGTGGGCGCCAGGATCGCCACGCTGCGCCGGTCCTTGCGGCGGCGGCCTTCGTAATCGCCGCTGACAACCTCGACCCCGGCATCGCGCAGGGCCTTGGTCATCTGCGACAAAAGCAGCGTCTTGCCCGATCCGGCCTTGCCGATCACGGCCAGGACGCGACCCTTGCCCGGCTGGGGCGGATGCAGTTCCCTGGCGATCATGTCGATGCCTGCCGCACCAAAGGCGTCGGTCAGGGCATCCCAGGCATCGGCCTGGTCGGCGGACAGGATGGGGGCGGGCATGGTCATGGGCCGGTCATAGCCCGCCCTTGGGGAAAAGCGAAGGCACCATGACGGCGCCCTCGCGGTTTGCATCCAGTCAGATCACCCCAAAGGCCAGCATCGGTTCGGCCACGCGGACAAAGCCCGCGATGTTCGCCCCGATCACATAGTCGCCCGGCGCGCCGTATTCGTCCGCCGTGACATAGCAGGCGTCGTGGATGTCGCGCATGATTTCGGCCAGCCTTGCCTCGGTCTTTTCGAAGGACCAACGGTCGCGCGAGGCGTTCTGCTGCATTTCCAGGGCCGAGGTGGCGACGCCGCCCGCGTTTGCCGCCTTGCCCGGGCCAAAGCAGACGCCCGCCTGTTGAAAGGCGCGGATCGCCTCGGGGGTCGAGGGCATGTTGGCGCCTTCGCCCACGGCCATGACGCCGTTCTGGATCAGCTTTCTTGCGTCCCGGCCGGTCAGTTCGTTCTGGGTAGCCGAGGGCATGGCGACCTGGCAAGGCACGTCCCAGATCACGCCGTCGCCGGATTTGACGAAGTAGACCCCGTTTCCTTCGCCCTTCAGGCGCAGGTAATCGGAAATGCGGCCACGGCGGATTTCCTTGATTTCCTTGACCAGAGCCAGATCCAAGCCCCCTTCGTCCACGATATAGCCGCTGCTGTCGGAGCAGGCGATCACCTTGCCGCCATAAGATTGGACCTTCTCGATGGTGTAAACGGCGACATTGCCCGAACCGGACACCACAACCGTCTTGCCGTCGAAATCCTCGCCCTTGGTTTGCAGCATGGCGCGGGTGAAATAGGTGTTTCCGTAACCCGTCGCCTCTTTCCGGGCCAGCGATCCGCCATAGAACAGGCCCTTGCCGGTCAGCACGCCCGCCTCGTACCGGTTGGTCAGGCGCTTGTACTGACCGAACATATAGCCGATCTCTCGGGCGCCGACGCCGATGTCGCCTGCCGGCACGTCGGTGTATTCGCCCAGGTGGCGATACAGTTCGGTCATGAAGGACTGGCAGAACCGCATGATTTCCGCGTCTGACCGGCCCTTGGGGTCAAAGTCGGATCCACCCTTGCCGCCGCCGATGGGCAGGCCGGTCAGCGCGTTCTTGAAGGTCTGCTCGAAGCCCAGGAATTTGATGATCCCGACATTCACCGACGGATGGAACCGCAGGCCGCCCTTGTATGGTCCCATGGCGGAATTGAACTGGACGCGGAAGCCGCGGTTGATCTGGACGCGATTCTGGTCGTCGGTCCAGGGCACGCGGAAGATGATCTGGCGTTCGGGTTCGCAAATCCGCTCGATCAGGGCATTGTCCAGGTATTCGGGATGCTTTGCCACCACCCGTCCCAGGCTTTCCAGCACCTCGCGCACGGCTTGGTGGAACTCGGCCTCACCGGCATTGCGCCGGACGACCTCGTCATAGATGGGGGTCAGCTTGTCGTCGATCTGGACCATGTCCACTGTCCTTTCTTCATTCCGACAGCGGGGTTAGCCGTAATCTTGTGCAAGTTGAATGGGCAGGCACGACATAAACAGGCAAAATATGCATGGTTCAGGCAAAAACAGGAAAGCCCCCTGCAACTTTTCCCGCAGTGTCGCGTGTATGAGGGATCGTCGAAAAGGAACGCGCGATGATCGAACTGTTCTTTGTGACCTGCCTGATCAGCGACCCGCAGCGCTGCACCGAACACAGCCTGCTGTTCGAGGAACGCAACGGGGTGCATACCTGCATGCTGGAGAGCCAGAACGAATTGGCGCGGTGGGTCGCCGCCCATCCCGACGACCATGTGGTCGAATGGAAATGCCGAAAGCCCGAGGCAGGCGATACCCGGATCTGACTGACGTTCGGATTGCCAGGACCTTTATGGATCGCCTGATGCGCATCCAAATTTTCCATGATGTCAGAACGATATCCTCGATTCACGGCGCAATCACGCCGGGATGAGAATCATGTCCTCAGCCCGTATGTCAGCGGGCGCCTCGTGGCAGAGTGGAAAAGGAGGATGTGATGATTGAACTGCTGTTTGTAAGTTGCCTGTCAGCCGATCCTGCCAGTTGCCAGAATCGCAGCCTGGTCTTTATTGAGACGAACCTGATGGCCTGCATGGTGCATGGCCAGCAGGTCATGGCGCGATGGATCGACAGCCATCCCAAGGAAACCGTGCGGGAATGGGAATGCCGCATGGTCGACCGGCGCAAGGCCGAGATCTGATCGCCGGTCGCGCCGCGGCAGAACAGGACAAAGGGGCCGACCAGCAGCCCCTTTGTCCCAACAGCAAGCCTACAGGCTGCGCCGGGCTTCCAACGCATCCTCGAAGGTGCGCAGGCCCGTGGTGGGCGCCTGAACCAGCACGGACATATTGCCCGGCTTGTGCTGGTTCCTCATCATCTTCACATGGGCCTGCGGGATCTCGGCCCAAGGGAAGACCTCGGACATGCAGGGATCCAGGCGACGTTCCAGCATCAGCTTGTTGGCGGAGCTTGCCTGTTTCAGATGCGCGAAATGGCTGCCTTGGATACGCTTCTGGTGCATCCACAGGTAACGTACGTCGAAGGTGCAGTTGAAGCCCGTGGTGCCCGCGCAGATCACCACCATGCCGCCCTTCTTGCAGACAAAGGTGCTGACGGGGAAAGTCGCCTCGCCCGGGTGTTCGAAGACGATATCGACATTGTTGCCCTTGCCGGTGATGTCCCAGATGGCCTTGCCGAACTTGCGGACCTCGTTGAACCAGTCCTTGTATTCGGGCGTGTTCACGGTGGGCAACTGGCCCCAGCAGTTGAATTCCTTGCGATTGATGACGCCCTTGGCGCCCAGGCCCATCACGAAGTCGCGCTTGTCTTCCTCGGAGATGACGCCGATGGCATTGCCGCCCGCCGCGTTGATCAACTGGATCGCATAGGATCCAAGCCCACCCGAGGCGCCCCAGACCAGCACGTTCATGCCGGGCTTCAGCTCATGCGGTTCATGCCCGAACAGCATCCGGTATGCGGTGGCCAGCGTCAGGGTATAGCAGGCCGATTCCTCCCAGGTCAGGTGGCGCGGGCGGGGCATCAACTGCTGGGACTGGACACGGGTGAACTGGGCAAAGCTGCCGTCGGGGGTCTCGTAGCCCCAGATGCGCTGCGTGGGTGAATACATCGGGTCGCCGCCGTTGCATTCCTCGTCGTCGCCGTCGTCCTGGTTGCAGTGGATCACGACCTCGTCGCCGACCTTCCAGCGCTTCACCTTATCGCCCACAGCCCAGACGATCCCCGAGGCATCAGATCCCGCGATATGATACGGCTGCTTGTGAACGTCGAACATGCTGATCGGCACGCCCAGGCCCGCCCAGATGCCGTTATAGTTGACGCCCGCCGCCATCACCAGGACCAGCACCTCGTTGCTGTCGATGGCGGGCGTGTCCACGACCTCCAACTGCATGGCCTGGTCGGGTTCGCCCTGGCGTTCGCGGCGGATCGCCCAGGCGTGCATCCTTGCCGGCACATGGCCTAGGGGCGGCATCTCTCCGATGTCGTAGAGATCCTTCACGGCGGCATCATAAGGTGCGATCGGGGTGGGGGAGTCGAGGGCCATCAGCTTCTCCTTCACATCTGCTGCGGCGCAGAATCGCCGCCTGTCTGGCGCAATTGGTAAGATCGGATGCGCAACATTGCAATAAGCTGAACCAGAAATCAGCAATAAAATGTCTGACTCGCTGCATCATTGCCGCGCTGCGGCGAATTGACGGCGCATATTTGTTTCGGTATCGCTTTCAGGACCGAAAGATTGTTGCGAGGTGCCGCATGGCTCAGAAAGACAAACCCTGGCTGTTCCGCACCTATGCAGGGCATTCCACGGCGGAAAAGTCGAACGCGCTGTATCGCGGCAATCTGGCCAAGGGGCAGACGGGCCTGTCGGTGGCCTTCGACCTGCCGACCCAGACCGGATATGACAGCGATCATGTGCTGGCACGGGGCGAGGTCGGCAAGGTCGGCGTGCCGATCTGCCATCTGGGCGACATGCGGGCGCTGTTCGACCAGATCCCGCTGGAGCAGATGAACACCTCGATGACGATCAACGCGACGGCCCCCTGGCTGTTGTCGCTGTATATCGCGGTGGCCGAGGAACAGGGCGCGGACATCGCGGCCTTGCAGGGCACCGTCCAGAACGACCTGATCAAGGAATACCTGTCGCGCGGCACCTATATCTGCCCCCCCAAGCCGTCCTTGGCGATGATCACGGATGTGGCGGCCTATACCCGGGAACACCTGCCCAAGTGGAACCCGATGAATGTCTGTTCCTATCACCTCCAGGAAGCCGGAGCCACGCCGCAGCAGGAACTGGCCTATGCCCTGGCGACCGCCATTGCCGTGCTGGACGACCTGAAAGGCAAGGTCCCGCCCGAGAGTTTCCCGGACATGGTGGGCCGCATCAGCTTTTTCGTGAACGCGGGCATCCGCTTCGTAACCGAGATGTGCAAGATGCGGGCGTTTACGGAACTGTGGGACGAGATCACGCAGGATCGATATGGCATCGCGGATGAGAAATACCGCCGCTTCCGCTATGGCGTGCAGGTCAACAGCCTGGGGCTGACCGAACAGCAGCCTGAAAACAACGTGTATCGCATCCTGCTGGAAATGCTGGCCGTCACGTTGTCGAAGAACGCCCGGGCGCGGGCCGTACAGCTTCCCGCCTGGAACGAGGCCCTGGGCCTGCCGCGCCCCTGGGATCAGCAATGGTCGCTGCGGATGCAGCAGATCGTCGCCTATGAAACCGACCTGCTGGAATATGGCGACCTGTTCGACGGCAACCCGGTCATCGCCGCCAAGGTCGAGGAACTGAAGGCAGGCGCGCGGGATGAATTGCGCCTGCTGGACGACATGGGCGGGGCGATCGCGGCCATCGACTACATGAAGGCGCGGCTGGTCGAATCGAACGCGGAACGGCTGGGCCGGATCGAGAGCAACGAAACCGTCGTGGTCGGCGTGAATCGCTGGCAACAGGGAGAGCCTTCGCCGCTGGTGGCAGGGGACGGCGGAATCATGGTGGTCGATCCCGCGGTGGAACAGGACCAGATCGCCCGGCTGCAAGCCTGGCGCGCGGCGCGGGACGAAGGCGCGGTGCAACTGGCGCTGGGTGCCTTGCGCGATGCGGCGCGGCGGGGCGAGAACGTGATGCCCCATTCCATCGCCGCCGCCAAGGCAGGGGCCACGACCGGCGAATGGGCGGGCATCATGCGGCAGGTCCATGGTGAATATCGCGGTCCGACCGGGGTATCGGCAAGCCCGTCGAACCGGACCGAGGGACTGGAGGATATTCGCGACGCCGTGGATGCCGTCAGCGCCCGCTTGGGCCGGCGGCTGAAATTCGTGGTCGGCAAGCCGGGGTTGGACGGTCATTCCAACGGCGCCGAACAGATCGCCTTCCGCGCCCGCGACTGCGGCATGGACATCACCTATGAAGGCATCCGGCTGACGCCCGAGCAGATCGTGGCGCGCGCACAAGAGGAGGATGCCCATGTCGTCGGACTGTCGATCCTGTCGGGCAGCCACCTGCCGCTGATCGAGGATCTGATGGCCCGCATCCGCGCGGCGGGATTGGACCATGTTCCGGTAATCGTGGGCGGCATCATCCCGGATGAGGATGCAGCGCGCCTGCGGGCGATGGGCGTGGCGCGGGTCTATACGCCCAAGGATTTCCAGTTGAACGCGATCATGATGGATATCGTCGCGCTGGTGGAGCCTGGCGCCGAGGCTGCGTGACGCCAGGTTTTCATCCTGGTCCAAATATCCCGGGGGAGTCCCGCAGGGACGGGGGCAGCGCCCCCGCTTTCATGGGAAAACAAAAAACGCCGCCCCGTGGGGGCGGCGATTCGCAACTCCGGGGGCAGGGCTGATCAGAAGCCCAGGCCCGCGTATTTCGACTTGAACTTCGATACGCGGCCGCCGGTGTCCATCAGCTTGGCCGAACCGCCGGTCCAGGCCGGGTGCACCGTGGGGTCGATGTCCAGCGTCATGGTCTGGCCTTCCGCACCCCAGGTCGAACGGGTTTGATAGGTGGTGCCATCGGTCATCTTGATCTCGATGGCGTGGTAATCGGGATGGATATCTTTTTTCATCGGAAGGATCCTCAGGCTTTCGCGTCGGACAGCGGACGATAGTTGGTTTTCTCGACGATACGGGCCGATTTGCCGCGACGGTCGCGCAGGTAATACAGCTTGGCGCGGCGGACCTTGCCCCGGCGCACGACCTCGATCGAATCGATGTTGGTCGAATACAGCGGGAAGACGCGTTCCACGCCTTCGCCAAAGCTGATCTTGCGCACGGTAAAGCTGGCCGCGATCGTGGCGCCGCCCTTGCGCGAGATGCAGACGCCTTCATACATCTGGACGCGCGACCGCGTGCCTTCGGTCACTTTGTAGCCGACGCGAATGGTGTCGCCGGCCCGGAAATCCGGGATAGATTTGCCAAGCTGGGCGATTTGCTCGGCTTCGAGTTCTGCGATCAGGTTCATCGCCTGGGTTCCTTGTCATGCTCGCGGTGGTTCCGCGATTGGTCTGATGCGCCCGAGAGCTGTCGGTCCTTTGCCGGGTCCATACCGTCCTGGTATGCCCGCCACAGGTCGGGGCGGCGTTGCTTTGTCAGCCTTTCGGCCTCACCGGCCCTCCAACGATGAATGGCCGCGTGATTGCCGGACAGCAGAACCTCCGGTATCTCGCGGCCTTCCCACTGGGCGGGCTTCGTGAACTGGGGGGCCTCAAGCAGACCCCTGTTGCCGATGGAAAAGGATTCCTCGGCCAGAGAGTCGTGATTCCCCAGCACGCGCGGTATAAGGCGAACGGTCGCGTCGATCAAGACCTGAGCGGCGATCTCTCCTCCGGTCAGGACATAGTCGCCGATGCTGATTTCCTCGATGTCATGGGCATCCAGCACGCGCTGGTCCACGCCCTCGAACCGCCCGCAGATCAGGGTGACGCCGTTGCCCTGGGCCAGGACGCGGGCGCGGGCCTGGGTCAGGGGCGCGCCGCGCGGGGACATATAGATCACCGGGCGCGGCGGGCCCTGGCGGGCTTCTCGCAGGGCGGCGTCCAGCACGTCGGCCCGGATCACCATGCCCGCGCCGCCGCCTGCGGGCGTGTCATCGACATTGCGGTGGCGGCCGATGCCGAAATCGCGCAGGGGAATGGTGCGCAGGTTCCACAACCCCTGCGCCAAGGCCTTGCCGGTCAGCGACAGGCCCAGGATGCCGGGAAAGGCTTCGGGGAACAGGGTGACGATGCTGGCGGTCCAGGCGCCCTGCACCTGCGGCTCTGCCATCAACTCGCGCGGGCGCCGGCTGGCGGTAATGGACAGGCGGCCATGGGATTTCGGTTCGGGGGATTTGGGGGCGTCGGTCATTCGTCGTCGGCCGGGGGATCGGCCACGATGCGCCGCGCGCTCAAATCGACCGTGGGGACGACGGCGCGGGTGAAGGGCAGCAGCAGCACATCCTTGCCGCCCACGACCTCCAAAATGTCGCCCGCACCGTGGTCGAAGATCGCGCGGACCCGGCCCAGCACGACGCCGCCGGTATCGACGACCTCAAGCCCGATCAGGTCGGCATGGTAGAATTCATCATCGGGCAGCGAGGGCAGGGCGGATCGCGGTGCCCAGAGGGTAACGCCCCGCAAGGCCTCGGCATCCTCCCGGGTGGCCACGCCTGACAGGCGCGCGCCAAGACCGCCGGTGACGGGGTGGGTCAGCTTGACGGAAAAGCTGCGCTTGCCGTCTTCGGTCGTCAGGGGACCATAGGTCGCGATATCGGCGGGTTCGGAACAAAAGCTTTTCAGCCGCACCTCGCCCCGGACCCCGAAGGCCCCGGCGATTGCGCCGACGCAGATGCGGTCTTGTGTCATGCGGCCCTCGTGGAAAGCAAAGGGCGGGGTTGCCCCCGCCCGTCGTGATTATTCGGCCTCGGCCGGGGCAGCGGCTTTCGCGGCCTTTTCGTCGGCACGCGCCTTGGCTTTCTTGCCGGGCTCGCCCTTCTTCAGGTTGGAACGGTCGGCTTTCTCGCGGACTCCGGCGGCTTCCAGGAAGCGGGCCACGCGGTCGGTCGGTTGCGCGCCTTGGTCCAGCCAATGCTTGGCGCGGTCCAGATCCAGCTTGATACGGTCTTCGCTGTCTTTCGCCAGCAGCGGGTTATAGGTGCCCAGCTTTTCCAGGAAGCGGCCGTCGCGCGGCATCCGCGAATCGGACACGACGATGGCGTAATGCGGGCGCTTCTTGCTGCCGCCACGGGCCAGACGGATTTTCGTTGCCATTGGGTTTCTCCTTGTAATGGCGGGTTTGGCGGGGATCCCGCCGTCAGGATTGAAAGGTCTCGTGATGCCGGATCACTTCGGCAATCACGAAGTTCAGCAGTTTGCGCGCAAAGTCCGGGTCCAGGTCGGCCTCGCGCGCGAGGCGTTCCAGCCGCTCGATCTGCTGCGCTTCGCGGGCAGGGTCGGACGGCGGAAGATCGTGTTCGGCCTTGAGGCGGCCGACGGATTGGGTGTGCTTGAAGCGTTCGGCCAGCGTATAGACCAGGATCGCGTCCAGCCGGTCGATGCTGGCGCGGTGGTCGCGCAACAGGGCCGCGGCACGGGCGACGGGATCGGCAGGGGTGTCCATCATTTCTTCCCGAACATCCCCGACAAGCCGCCCGGCAGCCCGGCCTTGCCCAGCTGACCGCCAAGGCCGCGCGGATCCTGCAGCATCTTCTGCGCCTCGGCCATCTTGGCGGGGTCGAAGTTTTCCAGGTCGGGCAGCCCGCCGCCCTTGCCGGTCATGGCGCGCATGGCCTGCTTCAGCATCCCGCCCTTGCCCATCTTGCCCAGCTTCTTCATCGTGTCGGCCATCTGCTTCTGCATCTTCAGCAGCTTGTTCAGTTCCGACACTTCCATGCCCGCACCCGCCGCGATCCGCTTCTTGCGGCTGGCCTGCAGCATATCGGGATTGGCGCGTTCCTTTTTGGTCATCGAATTGATCAGCGCGATCTGGCGGGTGATCGCCTTGTCGTCCATGCCCGCAGCCTCGGCCTGCTTGGCCATCTTGGCCATGCCGGGCATCATGCCCATGATGGACTGCATCCCGCCCATCTTCTGCATCTGTTCAAGCTGGCCTTTCAGGTCGTTCATGTTGAACAGACCCTTCTGGAAGCGCTTCATCATGCGCTCGGCCTGCTCGACCTCCAGCACCTGCTGGGCCTTCTCGACCAGGGCCACGATGTCGCCCATGCCCAGGATCCGGCCCGCGACGCGCTGCGCGTCGAAGGTTTCGAGCGCGTCCATCTTTTCGCCCAGGCCCACGAAGCGGATCGGCTTGCCGGTGATGGCGCGCATCGACAGGGCCGCACCGCCGCGCCCGTCGCCGTCCATCCGGGTCAGGACCACGCCCGAGATGCCGACCTTGCCGTCGAACTCGGTCGCGACGTTCACCGCGTCCTGGCCGGTCAGGCCATCGACGACCAGCAGCGTCTCGCGCGGCTGGGCGATGTCGCGGACGGCCTGAACCTCGTCCATCAGCTGCTGGTCGATATGCAGGCGTCCGGCGGTGTCCAGCATCACCACGTCATAGCCGCCAAGCGACGCCTGCTGCTTGGCGCGGCTTGCGATCTGGGTCGCGGTCTGGCCCGGCACGATGGGCAGGGTATCGACGCCGATCTGGGTTCCCAGGATCGCCAACTGCTCCATCGCGGCGGGACGGTTGGTGTCGAGCGACGCCATCAGCACGCGCTTCTTCTCGCGGTCCTTCAGGCGCAGCGCCAGTTTCGCGGTCGTGGTGGTTTTCCCCGAGCCCTGCAACCCAACCATCAGGATCGGCGCGGGCGGGTTGTCGATGCGGAGCGCGTCGGGCGCGTCGTCGCCCTGCAGGGTCTTGATCAGCTCGTCATGGACGATCTTGACGACCTGCTGGCCCGGCGTGATCGACTTGGTGACGGAAGACCCGGTGGCCTTGGATGTGACGGCCTTGACGAAGTTGCGCGCGACGGGCAGCGAAACGTCAGCTTCCAGCAGGGCCACGCGGACCTCGCGCATGGCGGCGGTCACGTCATCCTCGGTCAGGGCGCCCTGCTTGGTCAGCCGGTCGAAGACGCCGCCCAAACGGTCGGAAAGGTTCTCGAACATCGCCGGGCCTCCTTCGGTCCAAAGCACATTTGCCCCCGTGGGCGCGACGCGCTGACGGGGGGCGATCCCCGCGCGTGACGGGGACCGGAAGGTCAATCCTTCCGGGAATCCAGGGGCTGATACGAAAAAACGGCCTGCGAGTCAACGCAGGCCGTGGAACTTGTTACAGGGACAGTCTCAGGCGGCCAGCTTTTCCAGCGCCTCCTGTGCGCGGGCCATGCCCGCGTCGCGATCCATCGCCAGCCGGTCGGCGGCGACGAACTCGACATCGGTGATGCCCATGAAGCCCAGGATGAAGCGCAGATACCCCGAGGCATGATCGAACTCAGACCCGATGGGCGTGCCAGCCGCGCTGTAGGCGACGATGGCGCGCTTGCCCTTCAGCAGGCCTTCCGGGCCTTCGGCGGTATAGCGGAAGGATTTTCCGGCCCGCGCGATCTGGTCCAACCAGTTCTTCAGTTGCGCGGTCAGGGTGAAGTTATAGATCGGCAGGCCGATCACCAGGACATCGGCCGCCTGAACCTCGGCCAGATAGGCGTCCGAGGTGGCGATCAGCGCCTGCTGATCCGGCGTGGGGTTTTCCGGGGCCATGCGAACGGCTGCGAACCAGTCGGTGTCGATGGCGGGCACGCCCTTGTTCAGGTCGCGATAGGTGACGGTCGCGTCGGGATTTGCGGCTGTCAGCTTGGCCACGATGTCGGCGGTCAGCTTGCGAGACACGGAAGCCTCGCCGGTAATCGCGCTGTCGATGTGCAGGATGTTCATGGGGGAGGGTCCGTTCAGGTTTGGTGCGTTGATGTTGATTTAGGGCTGGCCCGGGACGATTGAAATGGCGATAAGCGCGCAATGTCTGTGCGGGGATGCACATGAGCATCGACAGTTGGGACGACCTTCGCATCGCGCTTGCCGTGGCGCGCGCCGGCACGGTCAGCGCGGCCGCCGAGGCCCTGGGCGTCCACCACGCCACCGTCATCCGCCGCATCGACGGGCTGGAAGGACAGCTTGGCGTCAAGCTGTTCCAGCGTCACCCGCGCGGCTATGCCCTGACCGAGCCGGGGCAGGCCATGCTGAAGGTCGCGGGCGATGCCGATGAACGCTTTGCCCAGCTTGCCGCGCAGATCGCGGGCGGGGGCGACCGGATCGAAGGCGAACTGGTCGTCACATCCCTGCCGGAACTGGCCGATCTGGTCATGCCCCGGCTGATCCGGCTGATGCGCCAGCACCCCGGCCTTCGCATCAACTATGCCACCGATACGCGCCTGTTCCGCCTGGACGCCGGAGAGGCGCATGTGGCGATCCGCGCAGGCAGCCAGCCGACCGAGCCGGATTATGTCGTCCGCCCCATGGGCACGTTGCGCCACCCGATCTATGCCGCGCCCGAATACCTCGCCACGCATGGCGAGGTGACGGACATCGCGGGACACCCGCTTGCCCTGATGGGTCCGCAGGCCCGCAACGCGCCACTGATGGTCTGGCTGCGCGACAGGATCGACCCAGCCCAAGTCGTCCTGACCGCCAGCGACGAGACCGCGCGCGAGGCGGCGATCCGCGCGGGCCTGGCCATCGGTCCCCTGTCGCCGTCGCGGGCCGAGGGGCTGGTCGAGGTGATGGCCTTGCCCGAATGGGAATCGCGGCTGTGGCTGGTCACCCATGTCGATCTGAACCGCAGCCCCAAGGTGCAGGCGGCGATTGCCGCCTTGCGCGACCCGTGACCCCTTCACAGTCTGCAAGCGGTCAGCCAAGGTGCCGGGCAAGGAGGAACCTGCCATGAGCCATCCCATCAGCCGCTTTCCCGTGCCCGACCTTGCGACCCTGCCCCAGGATATGCAGGACGCGATCGCCAAGGTCGCCGAAAAGTCGGGCTTCGTGCCGAACGTGTTTCTGGCGCTTGCCCATCGGCCCGACGAATTCCGAGCCTTCTTCGCTTATCACCAGGCGCTGATGGACAAGGACGTGGGCCTGACCAAGGCAGAGCGGGAAATGATCGTGGTCGCGGTCAGCGGCATCAACAACTGCCAGTATTGCGTGGTGGCCCATGGCGCGATCCTGCGCATCCGGGCCAAGGATCCGCTGATCGCCGATCAGGTCGCCGTCAACTGGCGCAAGGCGGATCTGACCGACCGGCAGCGGGCGATGCTGGCCTATGCCGAGAAGGTGACAGTGGCGGCCTTTCAGATCGGGGATGCGGACCATCAGACGCTGCGTGACGCGGGCTTCGATGCAGACGAGATTTGGGATATCGGCGCCATCGCGGCCTTTTTCGGTATGTCGAACCGGATGGCCAATGCCGGGGATTTTCGCGCCAACGACGAATTCTATATGCTGGGCCGCGGGTGACGCGATCCGATGCCCTGCGCGGCCATGCGGCCATGCTGCTGTTCTCGGCCTTGGTCGCGGGGTCGTTTTCGCTGGGCGTCCGGGCCGCGAACCTGATCGACCCGGCGGCGATCACGGTCGCGCGCTTTGTCATCGCGGCGGGCGTCCTGGCCGGGATCGCGCTCCTGGTGCCGGGGCGGGGCAGGCCGGGCGCGCTGTTGCAGGCGCCTTGGCGATACCTTCTGCTGGGCGGGGCCTTTGCCGGATATTTCGTGCTGATGTTCGAAGGGTTGAAGACCGCCCCGGCCGTTTCGGCAAGCGCGGTCTTCACGCTGACCCCGATCATGGCGGCGGGCTTTGGCTGGTGGCTGTTGCGCCAGCGGATGACCGGCCATCTGGCTGCGGCCCTGGCGCTTGGCGGGGCGGGGGCGTTGTGGGTGATCTTTCGCGGCGACCTTGATGCCCTGATGCGGCTGGACATCGGGCGGGGCGAGGCGATCTATTTCGCGGGCTGCGCGCTGCACGCCCTTTACACGCCGCTGGTCCGCAAGCTGAACCGGGGCGAGGGGCCGCTGATCTCGAGCCTTGGCACGCTGATCGCGGGCGGGATGCTGACCGCCGTCTGGGGATGGGGGGCGCTGACTGCGACCGCCTGGGGCCAATTGCCCGGCATCGTCTGGATCACCATCTTCTATGTCGCGGTCTTTGCCAGCGCCTTTACCACCATGTTGGTCCAATACGCGGCCCTGCGCCTGCCCTCGGCCAAGGTCATGGCCTATACCTATCTGACGCCCTTGTGGGTGATCCTGCTGGAGGCCGCGGTTGGCAAGGGAATGCCCGGCGTCGTGGTGGTGCCGGGGATCGCCGCCACGCTGGGGGCCTTGGCGCTGCTTCTGAAATCGGATGAACCGGCACGCGGCCCCGTGCGCGCAAGCTGACCCGCGGCCTTCGCGCACCACTGCCGCGATGATTGCGGGGCGGCGCTTTTCTTCGCATGGCGACCCCGCTAGGTTTTGCGCGACCGAGGTGACCGGCAAGGGGCGGCTGTGGCGCATATCATCGTTGTGGGCAACGAAAAGGGCGGGTCGGGCAAGTCCACCACCTCGATGCATGTGGCGACGGCCCTGGCCCGCATGGGCCACCGCGTGGGCGGGCTGGATCTGGACGTGCGCCAGCGCAGCTTTGGCCGCTACCTGGAAAACCGCGCCCATTTCCTGCAGCGCGAAGGGCTGGATCTGCCCATGCCGGTCATCGGCACCCTGGCGGAAGGCAGCGACCCCTTGTCCCCCGCCCTGACCGTGCTTGAAGCCGATTGCGATTTCATCCTGCTGGACTGTCCTGGATCGCATACCAAGCTCAGCCAGATGGCCCATACGCTGGCCGATACGCTTATTACCCCGATGAACGACAGCTTTGTCGATTTCGACCTGCTGGCGCGGCTGTCGCCCGAGGGCAAGATCCTCGGCCCCTCGATCTATGCCGAAATGGTCTGGGCGGCCCGGCAGATGCGCGCCCAGGCGGGGGCGGGGCCGATCGACTGGCTGGTGCTGCGCAACCGGCTGGGCACGCAGCAGATGCACAACAAGCGCAAGGTCGGCGGCGCGTTGCAGGCGTTGTCCAAGCGCATCGGATTCCGCGTGGCGCCCGGGTTTTCCGAACGGGTGATCTTTCGCGAACTGTTCCCGCGCGGCCTGACGCTGCTGGATCTGAAGGACATCGGCACCGAACAGCTGTCCATGTCCAACATCGCCGCGCGCCAGGAACTGCGCGACCTGATCGCGGAACTGAAGTTGCCGGGGGTGGCGGTCAACTTCTAGGCAGGGGCGACGGGACGCGTTGTTGCCGCCGGATTCCGTGACTATGTTGTGCTGCCAGCCATCGGGATAGCAGCCAGACCCATGCGCCTTATTGCCGTTTTTCTTGTTGCCATCGCCTTTCCGCTGGCCGCTTCGGCCAACGAACCCGCATCCGCGTCCGAAGCCCCCCTGCGCGTCGCGCCATCCGTCACCGTCGAGGCCGCGACCGTGACCGAGGTCCGGGCCCGCGTGCCCGTGTCGGGCAGCATCGTCGCGCGGCAACTGGTGCAGGTCTTTCCCCAGGTCTCGGGCTATGAGATCACCGAAATCCTGGCCGAGGCGGGCGACACCGTGTCCAAGGGCCAGGTGCTGGCCCGGCTGTCCGCTGATACGCTGTCGGCGCAGCGCGAACAGGCCGAGGCGGAATATCTGCGGGCCGAGGCGGGCGTCGGCCAGGCGCAAAGCATCATCGACAGCGCAGCGGCCTCTCTGACGCAGGCCCAGTCCATCTTGCAGCGGGTGCAGCAGTTGCGCGAAGGCGGCACGGCCGCGCAATCCAGCCTGGATGATGCCATCGCGGCCGAGGCGAATGCCCGGGCGCAGGCGGCATCCGCGGCCGACGGGCTGGCAGTCGCGCGCGCCGCCCTGGCGCAGGCCGAGGCCGCGCGGCGCATCGCCCAACTGAACCTGGACCGCGCGCAGATCACCGCCCTGGTGGCGGGCGTGGTCGTGGCCCGCAATGCCGAATTGGGCGCCTTGGCCGGCGGGGGGGGCGATCCGCTGTTCACCCTGCTTGCCGACGGCGCGGTCGAGATGTCGGCCGAGGTGATCGAAACCGCGCTGGCCCGCCTGAAGGTCGGCGATCCGGCAGAAATCACCGTCGCGGGCACGGGCATGGTGGCCGGAACGGTGCGGCTGACGCCCGCCTCGGTCGATCCGGCGACGCGGCTGGGGGTGATGCGGATCACGCTGGACAAGGCGGACGGCGTCAGGATCGGCCAGTTCGCCAGCGGCTGGGTCGTCACCGACCGGCGTCAGGCCGTGACGGTGCCTGCCGGTGCGGTTCTGGCGGACAGCACCGGCGAACGCGTTCAGGTTGTCCGGGACGGCGTGGTCGAAACCCGCCCGGTCCGCGCGGGCCTGCTGTGGGATGGACGGCGCGAGATCGCCGAAGGACTGGTTCCCGGCGAACAGGTGATCGTCCAGGCGGGGGCATTCTTCCGCACCGGCGATCAGGTCCGGCCGGTCGTGGCACAGGGGGAAGGACCGTGAATTTTTCCACCCTGTCGATCCGCCATCCTGTCCCGCCCATCGCGGTCTTTCTGGTGCTGGTGATCGTCGGGCTGTACAGCTTCAGCCGCCTTCCGGTCACGGCCATGCCCAACATCGACCTGCCCATCGTGCAGGTCACCATCGACCAGCCGGGCGCCGCGCCGTCCGAACTGACCACCCAGGTCATCCAGCCGGTCGAGGACAGCATCGCATCCGTCACCGGCGTCCGGCACATCACATCCACGGCGACGGACAGCACGGCGGCGCTTGTCGTGGAATTCGAACTGGAAACCGACAGCGACCGTGCCGTCAATGACGTGAAGGACGCGGTGTCCAACGTCCGCCAGCAATTGCCCGAAAGCATCAGCGAACCGCTGGTGCGGCGGCTGGACGTGACGGGGATGCCGATCCTGACCTATGCCGTCAGCGATCCCACGCAATCCATCGAGGCCTTGTCGAAATTTGTCGATGACGTGATCGGGCGCGAACTGTCCACCGTTCCAGGCGTCGGTCAGACGACGCGGATCGGCGGGGCCGCGCGCGAGATCAAGGTGGAACTGGATCCCGACCGGCTGCTGGCCCATGGCCTGACGGCGGCCGACGTGTCGAACCAGTTGCGGGCGCGCAATATCGACCTGGGCGGCGGGCGGGGCGATCTGGCGGGACGCGAGTATTCGATCCGCGCCCTGGGTGGGGCGGACACTGTCGCGCAGCTTGCCGCCACGCCTATTTCCATTGCCGACGGGCGCACGATCAGGCTGGACCAGTTGGGCCAGGTGATCGACGGCCCGGCCGAGGAACGCAGCTTTGCGCTGCTGGACGGCCAGCCGGTCGTGGCCTTCGGCATCTATCGCACGACCGGGGCCTCTGACCTGGCGGCGGGGGACGGGGCCAAGGAACGGTTGGCCCAGATCGGCGAACGGTTCCCGAACGCCCGGATCACCCTGATCGACGACGCCACGACCTATACCGAGGCCAGCTATCACAGCGCAATGGAAACGCTGTACGAAGGCGCGGCCCTGGCGGTGGTCGTGGTCTTTCTGTTCCTGAGGAACTGGCGCGCGACGCTGGTGGCCGCCGTAGCGCTGCCCTTGTCGATCATCCCGACCTTTTTCGTGATGCAGTGGCTGGGCTTCACGCTGAACGGCATCAGCCTGCTGGGCATCACCCTTGTCACCGGCATCCTGGTCGATGACGCTATCGTCGAGATCGAGAATATCGTCCGCCACATCGGCATGGGCGTGCCGCCCTACGAGGCCAGCGAGGAGGCCGCGAACGAGATCGGCCTGACCGTGATCGCGATCAGCTTTTCCATTGTCGCGGTCTTTGCGCCGGTCAGCTTCATGGGCGGCATTCCGGGTCAATATTTCAAGCAGTTCGGGCTGACGGTCGCGGTGTCGGTCCTGTTTTCGCTGCTGGTGGCGCGGATCATCACGCCGATGATGGCGGCCTATCTGATGCGCGGCACGGTCCACGGCACGGATGAACGCGACGGCTTCGTGATGCGCGCCCTGATGCGCGTGGTGGGCTGGACCATGCGTCATCGTGGGCTGACGCTGTTGACGGGCGGGGCGATCTTCGCAGGCTCGATCTATTCCGCGACGCTGCTGCCGACCGAATTCATTCCTGTCTCGGACATCGGCCGCAGCCAGATCGAGGTCGAACTGCCCCCCGGCGCCACGATCGACAACACCGAGGACGCTGCCCGCAGTCTGTCCGCCCGCATCGACGAGGTGCCCGAGGTGCAGTCGGTCTTTGTCTATAGCGACGGGTCAGACGGGACCGAGGCGCGGGTGATGATCAACTATGGCAAGAAGGAAACCCGCGAGCGGTCACAGTTCGTGCTGGAGGAGGAGTTGAAGAACCGCCTGTCGGACACGCCCGACATGCGGATCAACTTCCAGAACGAAAACGGCCAGAACGACCTGACCATCAACGTCCTGGGCGCGACCGAGGAGGGCGCGGCGCTGGCCGCCGAACGGCTGGCGGCGGCGATGTCGGAATTGCCCTCGCTGGAAAGCGTCTCCACCACGGCCAGCCTGCAACGCCCCGAAATCCAGATCACACCGCGCGCGGATGTAGCGGCGCAACTGGGGGTATCGGCCAGCGACATGGCGACGACGCTGCGCGTGGCGACGCTGGGCGATGTCGAATCGAACCTGGCCAAGTTCAACGCGGGGGACGAACAGATCCCCATCGTCGTGCGCCTGAACCCGGACGCCCGCGCCGACCTGATGGTGGTGCAGAACCTGCGCGTGAATTCATCGTCCGGGCAGGTGCCGCTGGGGGCCGTGGCCGATGTGAAGCTATCCGCCGGCGCGACCGAAATCGGGCGATACGACCGCCAGTTCCAGACCACGGTCAGCGCGAACCTGGCCGATGGGCAACTGCTTGGCCCCGTCAGCGCCCAGGTGACGCAGTTGCAGGAACGGATCGAACTGCCACCCGGCACGCGGATCCAGCCATCCGGCGACGCCGAGATCATGGGAGAGGTCTTTGGCGCCTTCGGCATCGCCATGGGTGCGGGGGTGATGCTGGTCTATGTCGTGCTGGTGCTGTTGTTCCACAACTTCATCACGCCGGTGACGATCCTGATGTCCCTGCCGCTGGCCATCGGGGGCGCGATCCTGGCGCTGTTCATCACCGGCAATTCGATCAGCATGGCGGTTGTCATCGGCTTTTTGATGCTGATGGGGATCGTCACCAAGAACTCCATCATGCTGGTGGAGTTCGCGCTGTCCGCAATCGAACGCGGCGTGGTCAAGCGCGACGCGATCCTGGATGCGGTCCACAAGCGCGCACGCCCCATTGTCATGACCACCATCGCCATGAGCGCGGGGATGATCCCCTCGGCGCTGGCAACCGGCGAGGGCGGCGAATTCCGCGCGCCCATGGCGATTGCGGTGATCGGGGGGCTTTTGCTGTCCACCATCCTGTCGCTGCTGTTCGTGCCCGCGCTGTTCTCGTTGATCCATGGCGCAGAGGGGCGGCTTTCCGGGTGGGTAAGTCGGCGGATCGGGCTGAACCGGCCCCGCCAGCCGGCGGAATAGGGCGGAACTTCACCGGGCGCATCGCATTGGGTGGGCTGATGCGAAAGGAGGCCATTCATGGCAAAGGTTCTGATCATGGCGTCGGACGGGTTCGAACAGTCCGAACTGTTCGTGCCACTTGAAAAGCTGAAGAATGGGGGCCACCACGTCGATATCGCCGCACCCGAGGCAGGCGAGATCACTGCCTGGGACAAGGACGACTGGGGCAAGTCCGTGACCGCGAACATGGCGATTTCGGACGTGGATGCAGCAGATTACGATGCCTTGGTGCTGCCCGGCGGCGTGATCAACCCCGACAACCTGCGCACCGACAAGACAGCCATCGCCCTGATCCGCAGCTTCGCCGATGCCGGAAAGCCTGTCGCCGCGATCTGCCACGCCCCTTGGCTGCTGGCCGAAGCCGGTCTGGCGCAGGGGCGGCGGCTGACCAGCTTTGAGTCGATCCGTACCGACATGAAGAATGCCGGGGCCGAGGTGGTGGAGGAAAAGGTCGTGGTGGACCGGGGCATCATCACCAGCCGCAAGCCGGATGACCTGGATGCATTCGTGGGCGCCATCGAGGATGTGTTGCGCTGAATTGCGTCCCGCGAGCGCCGGGGGCGCTTCGCCCCCCGGACCCCCCGAGGATATTTTTCTGATGAAGAAAGGGCGCCTTGCCGGGCGCCCCTTCGATGTGCCCGGTCTGGGATTTAGGCCAGCATCCCCATCGGGTTTTCCAGATGGTTGACGATGGCCTCCAACAGTTGTGCGCCGAGGGCACCATCAATGACCCGGTGATCGACAGACAGGGTCATGGACATGACGTTGCGCACCACGACCTCGCCCTTTTCCACGACAGGGGTCTGGATGCCCGCGCCCACGGCCAGGATCGCGCCGTGAGGGGGGTTGATCACGGCGTCGAAGTTCTCGATCCCGAACATCCCGAGGTTCGAGATCGCAAAGCTGCCGCCCTGGTATTCATGGGGGGCAAGCTTTTTCGTCTTGGCGCGGTTTGCCAGATCCTTCATCTCGGCCGACAGGGCTGACAGGGTTTTCTGGTGCGCGTCCTTCAGGACGGGCGTGAACAGCCCCCCTTCGATCGCGACGGCCACGGCCACGTCCGACGGCTTCAGCTTCAGGATCCGGTCCCCGGCCCAGACGGCATTGGCATCGGGCACCTGTTGCAGCGCCAGGGCGCAAGCCTTGATGATGAAGTCGTTGACCGACAGCTTCACGCCCCGCGATTCAAGCTGCTTGTTCAGCATGGCGCGGAACGTCATCAACTCGTCCAGCTTGGCAGACCGGCGCAGATAGAAATGCGGGATGGTCTGCTTGGCCTCGGACAGCCGGGCGGCGATGGTGCGGCGCATCCCGTCCAGCGGCATTTCCGTCGTCTCGCGATCCGCATACATTTTGAGGATGGTGTCGGCGGAAGGTGCTTTTGGTGCCTGTGCCGCAGGGGCCGGAGTCGTGGTCGGGGCCGCAGTAGGCGCGGTGGCGGAAACTGCGGCGGGCTTGACGGCGCCGGGCTTTGCCCCCTCGACATCGGCTTTCACGATCCGGCCGCGCGGGCCGGTGCCGGTGATGCCCGACAGGTCGATGCCCTTTTCGGCGGCGATGCGACGGGCCAGGGGCGACGCGAAGACGCGGTTCCCGCCGGCTGCCTTGTCGGGCGCGGCCTTTGCGGGCGATGCGTCGCCTGCGACCGGGGCGCCGATGGGATCGCCATAGCCCTTTTCGGCGGCAGCCTTTTCCTCGGCAGCAATGGGCGCGGCGGCAGGGGCCGTAGCAGCAGGGGCAGGGCTGGACGCGGCTGACGCGTCCTCGCCTTCCTCCAGCAGCACGGCGATGGGGGTGTTGACCTTGACCCCCGCGCTGCCCTCGGTGATCAGCAGCTTGCCGATGGTGCCTTCATCGACGGCCTCGAACTCCATCGTGGCCTTGTCGGTCTCGATCTCGGCGATGATGTCGCCGGACTTGACGGCATCGCCTTCCTTCACCAGCCATTTGGCCAGCGTCCCTTCCTCCATCGTGGGGGACAGCGCGGGCATCAGGATTTCTGTCGGCATAACGCGTTCCCCTTAGCGGTAGGTGACTTTCTTGACTGCCTCGACGACCTCGGCAGAGGTGATCAGGGCCAGTTTTTCCAGGTTGGCGGCGTAAGGCATGGGCACGTCCTTGCCGGTGCAGTTGATCACCGGCGCGTCCAGGTAATCGAAGGCGTTTTCCATGATATAGGCCGACAGGTGGTTGCCGATGGATCCGACGGGGAAACCTTCCTCGACCGTCACCACGCGGTTGGTCTTCTTCACCGATTCGATGATCGTGGCATAGTCGATGGGGCGCAGGGTGCGCAGGTCGATCACCTCGGCCTCGATCCCCTCCTGGGCCAGCTTGTCGGCGGCTTCAAGCGAATGGGCCATGCCGATGCCGAAGCTGATGATCGTCACGTCCTTGCCTGTGCGCGCGATGCGGGCCTTGCCGAAGGGGATGGTGAAGTCCGGCAGGTCCGGCACTTCGAAGGACCGGCCATAGAGGATCTCGTTTTCCAGGAAGATGACCGGGTTCGGATCGCGGATCGCCTGCTTCATCAACCCTTTCGCATCCGCTGCGCTGTAGGGCATCACCACCTTGAGGCCGGGGATCGAGGAATACCAGGCCGCGTAATCCTGACTGTGCTGGGCACCGACGCGGGCGGCGGCGCCGTTCGGGCCGCGGAACACGATGGGGCAGCCCATCTGGCCGCCCGACATATACAGGGTCTTGGCGGCCGAGTTGATGATGTGGTCCATCGCCTGCATGGAGAAGTTGAAGGTCATGAACTCGACGATGGGGCGCAGGCCGGCCAGGGCGGCGCCGGTGCCGATGCCCGCGAAGCCGATCTCGCTGATGGGGGTGTCCACCACGCGGCGCGGGCCGAACCGGTCCAGCAACCCTTGGCTGATCTTGTAGGCGCCCTGGTATTCGCCGACTTCCTCGCCCATCAGGAAGACGGTTTCGTCGCGCTCCATTTCCTCGGCCATGGCCTCGCGCAGGGCTTCCCGCACGGTCATGGTCTTCATCTTGGTGCCTTCCGGCCAGTCCGGGCTGCGGTCTGGTTCGGGGGTCTTGACCTGTTCGACAGCGGAGGCGGCCGGGGCTTCGGATTTTGCCTCGGCCGGGGCGGCGGCGGCAGGTGCCTCGGCCTTCACGTCGTCGGTGGATTCGCCTTCCTCGATCAGGACGGCGATGGGGGTGTTCACCTTGACCCCTTGCGAGCCTTCGGCAATCAGGATCTTGCCCAGGATGCCCTCATCCACGGCCTCGAATTCCATGGTCGCCTTGTCGGTCTCGATCTCGGCGATGATGTCGCCGGATTTGACCGCGTCGCCTTCCTTCTTCAGCCATTTCGCCAGCGTGCCCTCCTCCATCGTGGGGGACAGGGCGGGCATCAGGATTTCAGTAGCCATTCGTTCAACCCTCCCTCAGGCAACTTCTTCGGCGCTGCCCTGGGGCAGGTCTTCGGCGTAAATGTCGGTCCACAGTTCTTCCAGCGCCGGTTCCGGGCTTTCCTTGGCGAACTCGGCGGAATCGTTCACGATGTCCTTGATGTCCTTGTCGATGGCCTTCAGGTCGTCTTCGGACACGTGGCGCCCTTGCAGCAGCAGTTCGCGGACGTGTTCAATGGCATCGCGTTCGTCGCGCATCTTCTGGACTTCCTCGCGCGTGCGGTACTTCGCCGGGTCCGACATCGAATGGCCGCGATAGCGATAGGTCATCACCTCAAGGATGTAAGGTCCCTTGCCCGCCCGGCAGTGGGCGACGGCCTTTTCGCCCGCCGCCTTGACCGCCAGCACGTCCATGCCATCCACCTGTTCGCCCGGGATGCCAAAAGCCTCGCCCCGCCCGAACAGCGTGTTGGACCGGGTGGACCGCTTCATCGAGGTGCCCATGGCATACTGGTTGTTCTCGATCACGAAGATCACCGGCAGATCCCACAGCACGGCCATGTTGTAGGTTTCGTAAACCTGGCCCTGATTCGCGGCGCCATCGCCGAAATAGGCGAATGTCACATTGTCATTGCCCAGGTATTTGTCGGCGAACGCCAGGCCTGCGCCCAGCGGCACCTGGGCTGCCACGATGCCGTGGCCGCCATAGAAATGCTTTTCGCGGCTGAACATGTGCATCGAGCCGCCCTTGCCCTTGGAGTATCCCCCCTCGCGCCCGGTCAGTTCGGCCATCACGCCGCGCGCTTCCATCCCGCAGGCAAGCATATGCCCGTGATCGCGATACGAGGTGATGCGCTTGTCGCCTTCCTTCGTGGCCGCTTCCAGGCCGACGACGACCGCTTCCTGGCCGATATACAGGTGGCAGAATCCGCCGATCAGGCCCATGCCGTAAAGCTGGCCCGCCTTTTCCTCGAACCGGCGGATCAGCAGCATGTCGCGGTAATATTGCAGCAGTTCGTCGCGGGACACGTTGGGTTGCGTCTCGGCGGCGGAAGCAGGCTTCCTGGCCATGCGGGGGTTCCTTCCTTGGATGCGCGGTCAGAATAGTTCAGCGTTAAACTATCCGTAGCGCATCGAAATGGGGCGTGCAATCCGCGAACGAAACGTGTTGTTCAGCGCAGGATCACCTCGTCCGCGCGGATCAGGCCCAGCATTTCGCGGGCACGTTCGTCCAGAAGATCAAGGTCCAGATACTCATCCGACATCCGCCGGGTCAGGTTCTGCATCTCTTGCACCTCTGCCTTCAGCCGGTCGCGTTCGGCGGCCAGTTCCAAGGTTTCCGCCTCGACCTGGATGCGGCGCAGGATGCCCGAGGGGCCTTGCACGGCGGCAAACGCGAAATACAGGCCCAGGGCGACGGCCAGGGCCAAAAGAACAGTGGCGCTGATGGAAAGACGCTGCGACATGGAAAGGCCGTTTCGGTTGGACGGGTGGATCATGCCACAGCGCCGGGGGCGGGGGAATCCCCCGGTTACGCATTGCGGCGGAAGATGGCGTCCAGGCGCGCGGCTTCGTCCACCAGGCCAAAGGGGGCGTTCAGCATCCACAGGCCCGACCCGATCATCGAGTGGCCGGGTCGGGCGGGTGGAAACCTCACCTCGGATCGCAGGGCGCCGGGGTGGGCGGCGGTCAGCGCGTCCAGCATCGGCAGGTGGCGGTTATCGGTCAGAATCGGATACCACAGCGCAATGACGCCCACGTTCCATTTGCGCGCAATCAACCCGATCTGACGGGGGATCGCCGTGTAATCCGTCTTCACCTCGTAACTGGGGTCGATCAGGATCAGCCCGCGCCGGGGGGTCGGCGGGCAGATCGCCTGCGCCATCTGGAACCCGTCCTGCCGATGCAAAGCGGCAAAGGCCGCCACATGGGTCAAGGCGTCGTATTCGCCAGGGTGCAGTTCCGCCAGATGCGCGGAATCCCCCCGGCGCAGGAAATGCGCGGCGATCAGCGGCGATCCCGGATAGGCCTGCGGGCCGTAACTGCGCCGGACCTGTGCCAGGGTGCCCAGAAGGGGGTGATCGGGGGGCAGCCAGCCTTCGGCCTCGGCCCGCTGAATGCCGGCGCGGGCTTCGCCGGTCTTGGCGGCCTCGGCCCCGTCCAGCCGGTAAAGCCCGCGTCCGGCATGGGTTTCCAGATAGGACAACGGCTTGTCCTTGCGGGTCAGGTAATCCAGGGCGACGGCCAGCAGCGCGTGCTTGTGCAAGTCGGCCAGGTTTCCCGCGTGATAGGCGTGTTGGTAACTGAGCATGGACGGGCCTTAGCCCGCCGGGGTTGGCGGGAAAAGGCTTATGTCGCCTTGCGCAGTTCGGAATGGCTTTTCAGCACCCGGTCACCGTCATCCTGTTCGATCAGGTAGGCGGGGTTTTCCGTGTCGGCGTTCCGCTTGACCTTGGCGCCCTTGATGGTGCGCTCGACCGGGTCGCTGAAGGATTCGGCAACCTTGCCCGTGGCGGTTCCCTTGCCCCAATCCCATTCGACCTTTGATCCGACACGGAATTTAGTCATGACCGTCTCCCTTTTCGCTGCCGCGACAACGCGGGCGTGGGGGCGGGGTTTCGATGGCTGGAATGAAAAGCGGCGGCGCCCAGGGAGGAGGAGGGGCGCCGCCGCGGAACGCTGGCCCAGGGAGGAGGGAGGGCCGCGTTTAGAGTGCGGCACGGCCAGGGAGGAGAAGGGCCGTTGCCGCCAACGACCGGACCAATGGGAGGAGGGGTCCGTCGCATGGGATGCCGCAAATGAGGCGGCTATGTGGAGGCGGCAGCACCCAGGGAGGAGGAGGGGTGCTGCCGCGGAACGCTGGCCCAAGGAGGAGGGAGGGGCCGCGTTTGGGGTGCGGCACGGCCAGGGAGGAGAAGGGCCGTTGCCGCCAACGACCGGACCAATGGGAGGAGGGGTCCGTCGCATGGGATGCCGCGAAACAGGGCGGCTATGTCAGGGTTGCGGCGACCCCCATGAGGGAGGAGGAAGGGGGCCGCCGCCTGTCGCAGGAAACCCCATGGAGGAGAAAGGGTTCCTGCGCTGTCTTGGGGCGGCATCCTCGCAAGGGGGAGGAGGAGAGGATGCCGCCAGTTCCGTGCCCCAGGGAGGAGGGGGGCCGGAAAGGGTGTGTCTTACTTCGCGCCCCAGGCGGCTTCATGGGCCAGGCGACCGATCATCGCGCGGTTGATGCCCAGGTCGGCCAGGTTGCGGTTGGTCAGCACGTTCAGTTCACGCACCGTCTGGCGATAGATCGCACGGCGGGCACGGTTTTCCTGCATGTGCTGGATCGCGGCCATCAAACGGCCGGCAATGCCAGTGCTGGCGGCGGCGTTGTGAGTGTGGGCGATAGCAGCCATGATTGTATTCCTTGATCTTGCGTCTTCGGCATCTGCGCCCTGCCCGGATGGCTTGGCGCCTTTCGATGAACCCAAGATGGCGCTAATGCTGCGGCTGCACAATGGATCGCTTCGGATTGCTGCCATGCAGCAATTGCATGACTTGCCGGTCAACCCTTGGGATTGCTGTTAATAACCATGACAGAACTGTGACAGTAAAACTGCGTTAGCGATCACGCTGCGCTGCAAAAATATGCGGATCGCGAACTGGGACAGTCATGTTGCCGCATATTGCGGCGGGTGGTTGATGCCGCAGCCTTGGTGGACCATGTTTGCATCGAAATCAAAACAGGTCGTGACATGTCCGTGAACCGCGAAGCTGCCCTTAGGGAAATCTCTGACATCGTTCTGCCGGACGGCCGGACCCTGGAAAAAGCTGACTTGGTGCGGGCTTTTTCCGTCGATGGCGATACCGTCAGATTCGTGCTGGAGGTGGCGGACGCGGGTGTTGCGCGCAGCATGGCCCCGGTCGAGGCCGAAGCCAAGCGGCGGCTGGAGGCCATGCCGGGCGTGGGCAAGGTCCAGATCGTCATGACGGCCCCTGCCGGCAAGTCCGCGCCTGCGCAGCCCGCGCCTGCGCAGCCCGTGCGCAGTTCCGGTGCGGCGCCCTCCTTGCAGATCGGGCGCCACCCGACCGCGCAGGCTGGACCCCAGCCGATTCCCGGCGTGAAAAGCATCATCGCCATCGGGTCGGGCAAGGGCGGCGTGGGCAAGTCCACCGTCACGTCTAATCTGGCGGTTGCGCTTGCGCGTGCGGGACGCCGGGTGGGGCTGCTGGACGCAGATATCTATGGCCCCTCGCAGCCGCGCATGATGGGCATATCCGGCCGTCCCGCCAGCCCCGACGGCCAGCATATCGAACCGCTGCACGCCCATGGCGTCACCGTCATGTCCATCGGCCTGATGCTGAAGGAAGGCGAGGCGGTCGTCTGGCGCGGTCCCATGCTGATGGGCGCCATGCAGCAGATGCTGCAACAGGTGAACTGGGGCGAACTGGACGCGCTGCTGATCGATTTGCCCCCCGGCACGGGCGACGTGCAGCTGAGCCTGTGCCAGAAGGCCGCCGTCACCGGGGCCATCATCGTGTCCACCCCCCAGGATGTGGCGCTGCTGGATGCCCGGCGCGCCATCGACATGTTCAACAAGCTGAAGGCCCCCGTCCTGGGCCTAGTCGAGAATATGTCCACCTATGTTTGTCCCAATTGCGGCCATGAGGCGCATCTGTTCGGCCATGGCGGCGTGGCGGCCGAGGCGCGGCAACTGGGCCTGCCGTTCCTGGGTGAACTGCCCCTGGAACTGGATGTCCGCCTTGCGGGCGATTCGGGGCGGCCCGTGGCGCTTGGCGAAGGGGCGACCGCGCAGGCTTATGCCCGGCTTGCCGACCGGCTGATCCGGGATGGCATTGCCTGATTCCCTGACGGCTGGGAAAAGGCGGGAATGACAAGGCGGCACCGCCGATGGCAGGCCCAGGCTGCCAGATCACGCTGTCGTGATCCGCTGTGAGGGGCTTGCCCTGCATTTCCGCTTTTTTGTGGATAAGTCGCAACAGCTCTGCGCGTAACCGGACAGGACAAGTCCTTGGATAAGCGCAGACAACAAAAATCAATCTTCGATATCTTGCGGAGAATCGAGGCTTGGCGCTCAAGAGTTTGGGTTTCAAGCCGATTCGTGGCAGGCTTGCCACAGGGCGCGATAAACCGCCGTTCGCGGTTTGGCTCCCTCACCGGGCGCAGAATTCCATTGCTTCCCATGAATTCCCATGTCACAACCTGATCACGAAGACGGGCAGTAAAGGGGCACCCAAGACCCCAAGGCGAAGCAGGCTTTCATACAGGCGTCCGTTTTCCAACAAAGCCGTCCGCAGGCACGAGCAGCACCTCCCCCAGGTGGCGCCTGACAAGGACGGAACCCCGAAAAAGGGGCAAAACGTGGGAACGAGGGCGGCGGATCGGGCAGTGGCAGCAGCCCGGTCCGCCCTTTCATTTCGCGCAGGCGAAAGGGGCGGGCAGTGAGGCAGGACCAAGGTGGCGCGGAAATTCAGAGGCACTGAATCCGTCAAGGTCGATGGCAAGGGTCGAATGTCGATTCCGGCCCGGCTGCGCCGCGTGTTCGATGCCGGAGATCCTGCCTTTGCCACAGCCAATACAGGGCGCACGCAGCTGGTCGCCGTTTACGGTCCCGACTGGTGGAACTGGATCGAGCTTTACACCATCGACGCCATTGAGGAAATCGACGAGCAGATCGACAAGCTGACGCGCGGCAGCCCGCAGCGCCGCTGGCTGGAAATGCTGATGAACGGCCAGTCCACCGATCTGGAAATCGACCGCGAGGGTCGGCTGGTCCTGCCCCAGAAGCTGCGCGAAAAGCTGGGCTTTACAGAAGGCGCCGAGACGATCTTCGAATCGCGTGGCGATTATATCCAGGTTTATCACCCCGACACGCGTCCCAAGGACGTCGCGGCCTTGGAGGATTTCACGGCCCAGCACGGTCCCGAATTCGATCCCCGGTCCTTCCTGGACCAGATGGACGAGGGCTAGGCCGTGGCGGATCCGCATATTCCCGTTCTGCTGGCCCCTTTGTTGCGCGCGGTGGCGCCTGTGTCCGGCACTTGGCTGGACGGCACCTTCGGCGCGGGCGGATACGCGCGCGGCCTGCTGGAGGCGGGTGCCGGGCGGGTAATCGGCGTGGACCGCGATCCCTTGGCCTTTCACATGGCGGCACCCTGGGCTGGCGAATACGGCGACCGGCTGCGTCTGGTCGAGGGGACGTTTTCCGATCTGGATCAACTTGCGGGCGAATCGCTGGACGGCGTGGTGCTGGACCTGGGCGTCAGTTCGATGCAGCTGGATCTGGCCGAACGGGGCTTTTCCTTTTTGCGCGACGGCCCACTGGATATGCGGATGGACCAGGCCGGGCCTTCCGCCGCCGATCTGCTGAACGGTGCGGACGAATCGGTGATCGCCGACGTGCTGTATCATTACGGCGAGGAACGCGCCGCCCGCCGCATCGCCCGCGCCATCGTTGCAGCCCGCCCCCTGACCCGCACGGCACAGTTAGCCGAGGTGGTGTCATCCTGCCTGCCGCGCCCCAAGCCCGGCCAGAGCCATCCGGCGACCCGCAGCTTCCAGGCGATCCGCATCTGGGTGAACGACGAGTTCCGGCAACTGGTCGATGGCCTGTCGGCGGCCGAGCGTGCCTTGAAGCCCGGCGGCAAGCTGGCCGTGGTCAGCTTTCATTCGCTGGAAGATCGGATCGTCAAACGCTTCATGCAGGCGCGGTCGAACAGCGCCGGCGGCGGCAGTCGCTATGCCCCCGTGCAGGACATGGCGCCCGCCGCCTTTGCCATGCCCTTCCGCCGCGCCATCGGTCCCGACCCGGACGAGGAATCGGCCAACCCGCGTGCCCGGTCCGCCTTGCTGCGCGTGGCCGTCCGCACCGATGCCCCCGCCGGTGACGTGGATGCGGATGCCTTGGCGATGCCGCGCCTGCCAAAGGGGGGACATTGATGCGTCCCCTGACCTATCTGGCCTGCGCGCTGCTGGTCATGGGCCTGGCCTTCTGGGCTTATCGCGAAAACTACCGCACCCAGGCTGCCTTGGGCGAGATGAGCCAGATCCAGCGGGAAATCGCAGGATTGAGAGAGGATCTGGGCGTCTTGCGCGCCGAATGGGCCTATCTGAACCGCCCCGAACGGCTGCGCGAACTGGTGGATCTGAATTTTGACCGCCTGCAACTGATCCCGCGGGAAGCGGGGCAGGCGGTGGGTCTGGGCCATATCGACTATCCCAAGCCGCCCGCGCCGCCGGAATCCGACCCCCAAGCCGTTCCCGGCGACGCCGCCGCCCCCCAGGAGTGACCGTGATGATCCGCATCCCCCTGCGCCCCCTGGCCAAGATCCTCCGCGCCCGCGAGCGGGGCGAAAACCCCGACGACATCGAGACCGAAAACCGCCGCCAGCGGCATGAGGCTGTCCAGGACAAGGCCCGCCGCCGGGCCGAGGGGCGGCTGGCACTGATGGCAAGCTGTTTTGTCCTGGCCTTCGGCGTGGTGGGGGTCCGCATGGGCACCCTGGCGTCAAGCGATCCGATCGAGCCGCAAAGCGAGGTGATGTCGGCCCAGATAGTCTCGCAGCGCGCCGATATCACCGACCGGCAGGGCCGCGTGCTGGCGACGAACCTGCTGACCCATTCGCTTTATGCCCATCCCCACCAGATGGTAGATCCGGTCGGCGCGGCGAACGAGTTGGCGCGCATCTTTCCCGACCTGGATGCTGCCGACCTGACCAAGGACTTCACCGGCAGCCGCAAGTTCATGTGGATCAAGCGCAAGATGTCGCCCGAACAGATGCAGGCGGTCCATGACATCGGCGAACCCGGCCTGCTGTTCGGCCCGCGAGAGATGCGCGTTTATCCCAATGGCCATATTGCCAGCCATATCCTGGGCGGGTCCGGCTTCGGCAACGAAGGCGTTAACAGCGCCGAGGTTCTGGGCGTCGCGGGCGTGGAAAAGGCCTTTGACGGCTGGCTGCGCGATCCTGCGAACGACGGCGCGCCCTTGCAGCTGTCCATCGACCTTTCCGTGCAATCCGCAATGGAGCAGGTCTTGGCGTCGGGCATGGAGGTGATGAGCGCGAAGGGCGCCACCGGCATCCTGATGGAAATCGCGACGGGCGAGATCCTGGCCATGGCCAGCCTGCCGGATTTCGACCCGAACGACCGGCCCCGCCCCTTGCTGAAGGGCGATCCGTCCGACAGCCCGTTGTTCAACCGCGCGGTGCAGGGACAATACGAACTCGGATCGACCTTCAAGATCTTCCCGGTCGCGCAGGCGCTCGATCTGCAGATCATCAATCCCAACAGCGGCATCAACACCACGACGCCGATGCGCATTGGCAAATACCGGATCAGCGACTTTTCTAACTATGGCGCGCAATTGTCGGCAACGGACGTGATCGTCAAGTCCTCGAACGTGGGCACGGTTCGGATCGCGCAGATGATCGGCGTAGAGCGGCAAAAGGATTTCCTGCAAAAGCTGGGCTTCTTCGAACCCCTGCCGATCGAGATGGTCGAGGCCCCGACCGGCAAGCCGCTGGTCCCGACCCGCTGGCCCGCCGTGACTGCGGCCACCGTGTCATTTGGCCACGGCCTTGCCGCAAGCCCGCTGCATCTGGCCGCGGCCTATGCCACCGTTGCCAATGGCGGCGTGAAGGTGACCCCCACCCTGATCCACGGCCGCACCCGGCCCGAAGGCGCACGGATCCTGTCGGAACGCGCCGCCGCCCGCGCGGTGGATATGCTGCGCCAGGTCGTCACGCGCGGCACCGCCAAGCAGGCCGAGGTGGAAGGCTATGAGGTTGCGGGCAAGACCGGCACCGCCGACAAGCCCCGTCCGTCCGGCGGTTATTACGACAACAAGGTGGTCTCGACCTTTGCATCGGTCTTTCCGGCCAGCGCCCCAAAATACGTGATGATCGTGACGCTGGACGAACCGTCCGTGACCGGGCCGGGCGGGGAAAGCCGCACGGCAGGGGCGACCGCCGCCCCTGTCGCCTCGGCCATCATCAGGCGCCTGGCGCCGCTGGTCGGGCTGGAACCCGTTACCGACGAAAACCTGCCGGTCATCGAGCCGCGCTTTGCGCCCCGTGTTGAATCGCAACCGGGCGATGAGCTAAAGGTCGTCGCAAATAAATGACGGGTAGAATTGTGGGGCAAGGCAGGAAAACGCTGTCGCAGCTTGGGCTGCGGGCAAGGGACGGGCGCGACCCGGACATCACCGGGTTGTCGCTGGACAGCCGCACAGTAAAGCCCGGACATCTGTTCGCGGCACTTCCGGGATCGGCGGTCCATGGCGCGGACTTCATTCCCTATGCCCTGCGCATGGAGGCAGGCGCGGTCCTGACCGACCGCCTGGGTGCTGAAATGGCCGCAGAGGCCCTGTCGGGCTGGAACGGCGCCGTTGTCGTGGCCGAGGATGCGCGCGGCGCCCTGGCCGGTGCCGCAGCCCTGTGGTTCGAGGCACAGCCCGATCATGTGGTCGCCGTTACCGGCACATCCGGCAAGACCAGCGTCGCCAGCTTTACCCGCCAGATCTGGCAGCACCTGGGCCACAAGGCCGTCAGCCTGGGCACGATGGGGGTCGAAGGCGATCACCAGGCCAAGCTGGCCCACACCACCCCCGACCCCCTGACCCTGCACCGTATTCTGGCCGAGGCCGCGCAGGCAGGCGTCACCCATGCCGCGATGGAGGCGTCCAGCCACGGGCTGGACCAGCGCCGCCTGGACGGCGTCCGGATCGAGGCCGGGGTCTTCACCAACTTCAGCCAGGATCACCTGGATTACCACGCGGGCTTTGATGAATACTTTGCGGCCAAGGCGCTGCTGTTCAATCACATCCTGGAAGACGGCGCGGCGGCGGTCATCAATATCGACAGCGAACGCGGGCGGCAGATGCTGGACATCGCCACGGATCGCGGACTGGCGGTCACGACGGTCGGCAATGGCGAAAACGCCATGCTGCGGATCCTCGGCCAACGCTATGACGCGACCGGGCAGGATCTGCGGTTTTCGCTGATGGGCCAGCCGTATCTGGTCCGCCTGCCGCTGATCGGCGGGTTCCAGGCGGAAAACGTGCTGGCGGCCATGGGGCTGGTGCTGGCTGCGGGCGATCCTGCCGACAAGGTGCTGCGTGCCCTGCCCAACCTGCACACCGTGCGCGGGCGGATGCAGCTTGTGGCCCAACGCGAAAACGGCGCGACGGTCTTTGTCGATTACGCCCACAAGCCCGGCGCGGTCGTGGCTGCGCTGCAATCTTTGCGCCCCCACGTCATGGGCCGCATCGTCTGCGTGATCGGCGCGGGCGGCGACCGCGACCGGGGCAAGCGCCCCCTGATGGGGCACGCCGCGCGCGACTTTGCCGATGTGGTGATCGTCACCGACGACAACCCCCGGACCGAGGATCCTGCCGCCATCCGCGCCGCCGTCATGGAAGGCGCAGGGCCGGATGCCACCGAAGTGGCTGACCGGGCCGAGGCGATCCTGCGCGGCGTCGATGCGCTGCTGCCGGGCGACGCGCTCTTGATCTGCGGCAAGGGACACGAAACCGGCCAGATCATCGGCACCGACGTTTATCCCTTTGACGATGCCGAACAGGCATCCGTGGCGGTTGCTGCACTGGACGGCAAGATATGACCCTGTGGACAGCCGAGGAAGCCGCCGCCGCGACAGGCGGGCGGGCGCAGGGCGATTGGGCGGCCTCGGGCGTGTCCATCGACACGCGCACCATCCAGCCGGGCGATCTGTTCGTTGCCCTGACGGACGCACGCAACGGCCATGACTTCGTGGTGCAGGCGTTGGACAAGGGCGCCTCAGCGGCCTTGGTCAGCCGGATCCCGGACGGGGTGGCCTCGAACGCGCCGCTGTTGATCGTGCCGGACGTGCTTGCTGCGCTGGAAGGGCTGGGCCGCGCGGGTCGCAAGCGCATGACCGGCAAGGTCGTCGCAATCACCGGATCGGTCGGAAAGACCTCGACCAAGGACATGGCCCGCGTGGCGCTGACCGGGCAGGGGCGCATCCACGCGGCCGAGGCCAGCTATAACAATCACTGGGGCGTGCCGCTGACCCTGGCGCGGATGCCCCGCCACACCGATTTCGCCATCATCGAAATCGGCATGAACCATCCGGGCGAAATCGCGCCCCTGTCCCGCCTGGCCCGCCCCCACGTCGCGATGATCACCACCGTTGCAGCCGCCCATCTGGAAGCCTTTGGCGCCATCGAGGGCATCGCCCGCGAGAAGGGGGCGATCTTCGAGGGACTGGAACCCATCGGCCACGCCATCATCCCCGAGGATTTGCCGGTCACGCAAATCCTGCGCGATTGCGCGGATGCCGCGGGGGCACTCGTGATGGGCTTTGGCCGCGACGGCCAAGCCAAGTTGATGCAGGCCAAGACCGATGACGGCACGCTGAAATGCCGCGCAAGGATCAGCGGCGAGACACTGGATTTCACCCTTCAAACCACCGGCAGTCATTTCGCGCTGAACGCGGTGGGCGTTCTGGCCGCGCTTGCCGCCGCTGGCGCGGATGTAAAAGAGGCCGCCATGCGCCTGGGCGACTGGCTGCCGCCCAAGGGACGCGGTGCAGTGGAAGACCTGGCGGGCCTGCGCCTGATCGACGACGCTTATAACGCCAACCCGACCTCGTTGTCGGCGGGCCTTGCCACGCTGGCTGCATTGGGAGGCGGGCGCAGGGTCGCGATCCTGGGCGATATGCTGGAACTGGGTGCGGACGAGATCCCGATGCACCGGGACATGGCCCATGACCCGTCTATGGCGCAGGTTGATCTGGTCCACAGCGCCGGTCCCCGGATGCGCCACCTGCACGACGCCCTGCCGCCTGCCAAGCGCGGGGTCTGGGCGGAAACCGCCGAGGAATTGGCGGCCCGCGCGGGGGACTTGGTGGCGCCTGGCGATGTCGTGCTGGTGAAGGGGTCGAAGTCCTCGAAGATTTCGACGGTTGTCGACGCCTTGCGCCGTGCGGCGCAAGATTCGATGTTTTGACGGCAAGGAATAACGGATGCTTTTCTGGCTCAGCGGCCTGTCCGAAGGGGGCGACCTTTTCAACCTGTTCCGCTATATCACGTTCCGGGCGGGGGCGGCTTTCTTCACCGCGCTGATCTTCGGCTTCATCTTCGGGCGCCCGCTGATCAACTATCTGCGCCGGGTCCAGAAAAAGGGCCAGCCGATCCGCGACGACGGTCCCGAAAGCCATTTCGTCAAGGCGGGCACGCCCACGATGGGCGGCATCCTGATCCTGTCGGCGCTGTTCTTTTCCACGCTTCTCTGGGCGCGGCTGGACAATGGCTATGTCTGGATCGTTCTTGTGGTCACGGCGGGTTACGCTGCGATCGGATTTGCCGACGACTATGCCAAGGTCAGCAAGCAGAACACAAAGGGCGTTTCGGGCCGGGTGCGGATGGGCCTGGGCCTGGTCCTGGCATTTGTCGCCGCAGCCTGGGCGATGTGGCTGCATCCGACGGCGCTGTCCGGGCAACTGGCGCTGCCTGTCTTCAAGGACGTGCTGGTGAACCTGTGGTGGTTCTTCATTCCCTTCGGAATGCTGGTGATCGTGGGGGCCGCCAATGCGGTGAACCTGACGGACGGGCTGGACGGGCTGGCGATCATGCCGGTGATGATCGCCGCAGGCACGCTGGGCGTCATCGCCTATACCGTGGGCCGGGTGGACTTCACCGACTACCTGGGCGTCCACCATGTCCCCGGCACGGGCGAAATCCTGATCTTCGTGTCCGCCCTGATCGGCGGCGGGCTGGGCTTCCTGTGGTACAACGCCCCCCCGGCCGCCGTCTTCATGGGCGATACCGGGTCGCTAGCGCTTGGCGGCGCGCTTGGCGCCATTGCGGTCGTGACCAAGCACGAGATCGTCCTTGCCATCGTCGGCGGGCTGTTCGTGGTCGAGGCGCTGTCGGTCATCATCCAGGTCGCCTATTTCAAGCGCACCGGGCGCCGGGTCTTCCTGATGGCCCCGATCCACCATCATTTCGAGAAGAAGGGCTGGGGCGAGGCGCAGATCGTCATCCGCTTCTGGATCATTGCGCTGATCCTCGCGCTGATCGGGCTTGCGACGTTGAAACTGCGCTGATCTTTGTCTTGGCATAAATATCCCGCGGGGGTCCGGGGGCGCGAAGCCCCCGGCCGCGACATCAGGAGCATTCCATGATCCCGGTTCAAGGCGTCGAAGGACAAACCATTGCCGTTCTAGGCCTTGGCCGATCCGGCAAGGCCACTGCCGCGGCCCTGGCGGCGGGCGGCGCCACGGTCGTTGCCTGGGACGACGGCGTCGATACCCGAGAGGCTGCGGCCGCCGATGGCCTGACCATTGCCGACCTGACCCGCGCCGATGCCTGGACGGGCGTAGCGGCGCTGATCACCAGCCCCGGCATTCCGCATCTTTACCCCAGGCCCCATCCGGTGATCGCCAAGGCCTATGCCATGGGGATTCCGGTGGACAACGACATCGGCCTGTTCTTCCGCAGCTATGCAACCGAAGATTGGGAAGGCTTCGACCGCGCCCCTCGCGTGATCGCCGTGACCGGATCGAACGGCAAATCGACCACCACGGCGCTGATCCATCACATCCTGTCCGAAGCGGGGCGCCCGACGCAGATGGGCGGCAATATCGGCACCGGCGTGCTGTCCCTGGAACCCGCGATCGACGGAGAGGTGGTGGTGCTGGAACTGTCCAGCTATCAAACGGACCTTGCCCGCGCGCTGACGCCCGATGTTGCGGTCTTCACCAATCTGTCGCCTGACCACCTGGACCGCCACGGCGGTCCCGGGGGATATTTCGCGGCCAAGCGGCGTCTGTTTACCGAAGGCGGACCAGACCGTGCCGTGATCGGCGTCGACGAGGTCGAGGGGCTTTACCTGGCGAACCAGTTGTCGATGGGACCAGCGGACGACCGGGTGATCCGGATATCAGCCGGACAAAAGCTTGACGGGGGGGCGTGGTCGGTCTTTGCGCGCAAGGGGCATCTGGCCGAATACCGCAAGGGGCGGCAGGCGGCATCCATCGACCTGCGCGCCATCCAGGGCCTGCCGGGCGCGCATAATCACCAGAATGCCTGTGCCGCCTATGCCGCCTGCCGGGCCGTGGGACTGGCGCCGCGCGACATCGAGGCCGCGTTCCACAGCTTTGCCGGTCTGCCGCACCGCAGCCAGACCGTGGCCGAAATAGGAGGCGTGCGTTACGTCAATGATTCCAAGGCCACCAATGTCGATGCCGCCGCCAAGGCGCTGCAAGCCTTTGACCGGATCCGGTGGATTGCCGGGGGTCTGGGGAAAGAGGGCGGCATCGCCGCGCTGGCACCCCATCTGGGGCGCGTGACCAAGGCTTATCTGATCGGCCATTCCGCGCGCGACTTTGCCCTCGAGATTGGCCAGACCCCCTACGAGATCGTCGAGACGATGGAAGCTGCCGTCGCCCGCGCCGTGTCCGAGGCCCAGCCGGGTGAAACCGTGCTGCTGGCCCCTGCCGCCGCCAGCTTCGACCAGTATCCGAATTTCGAGAAGCGGGGCGAGCATTTCACCGAACTGGTGAAAGCGGTGGCTTCCCGCTGACGGCAAGCGGGGCAGGGGGCTTTCAGCCCCCTCGGCCGCAAGCGGCCTCACCCCCGAGGATATTTAGGCCAAGGTAAAGCCTGTCATGCCCAGCCTGGCGGGCGCTTGTCCAGGAATGCGGCCATGCCTTCGGCGGTATCGGGCAGCAGGATGTTCTGGCACATGGCCTCGCCTGCCATGGCATAGGCATCCCCCACCCCAAGCCGCATCTGTTCGTGGAAGGCGCGCTTCCCCAGGCGGATCGCGGCCGGCAGCTTGGCGGCGATGGTCGCGGCCATCTGCATGGTGGCATCGGTCAAGGCATCCGGCGCGGCGATGCGGTTGACCAGGCCCAGCTGCAAGGCGCGAGATGCATCGATGAACTCGCCCGTCACCAGCATCTCGAATGCAGCCCGGGGCGGGATGGCGCGGGTCAGGGCGACCATGGGCGTCGAGCAGAACAGCCCGATGTTCACGCCGTTGACGCCAAAGCGCGCGGTTTGGGATGCCAAGGCCATGTCGCATGATGCGACCAGCTGGCATCCCGCAGCCGTGGCGATGCCCTGAACCTCGGCAATGACCGGCTGGGGCAGGGCGGGGAGCCGTTGCATCATCCGCGCGCAACTGTCGAACAGGTCGGCAAAGGCGGCGCCCCCGCCATCCGCGCCATCGCGCGCCGCCTGCATCTGGCGCAGGTCGTGGCCCGCGCAGAACGCCTTGCCCGTCGCGGCAAGCACAACCACGCGGACATCCTTGTCATCCGCGATCCTGTCCAGTTCCGCCGTCAGTGCCGCGATCATCTCGACCGACAGAGCGTTGTAGTTGCCAGGACTGTTCAGCGTCACCCGCGCGACATGGCCATCATCTTGCCGCAGGATCAGGTCTGCCATCTTGATCTCTCCCCCTGTTTGCCGAAAGCCTATGCCGCGACAAGCGAAGGGGAAAGCATGGATATCGTGATGGACGCGCAGGCGCTGAACGCCTTTCTGGCCAGCGACTTTCCGCAGGTGGCGAAT